>NZ_JACHHY010000002.1 GCF_014202905.1 Chitinivorax tropicus
CAAATATTGACGATTTATTATGCCATCAAGATAGGCGGGCGTCATGGTTGACCTGCCACAGATGGCCGATGAATCCAGCCGATACCATCTGTTTGGCGCCATCGATCGGGCCACACGCTGGGTGTTCATTGCCCGCTATCGCCGCAAGGCCGCTGATGCAGTCAGCTGCTCATCTTGCGAGGCTTGAGGGGTAGGCTCACCCCTCTGCCAAGGATTTCTGCATCGGCACACATGCCAAGCTGATACCACGCGGCGAACAGTACTCGCTGACTGCCTCGCCCACAAAACCGCAACGCCGATAGAACGGTGCCGCATTCAGCGTGGCTTTCAAAGTCAACACACCCAGACCCTGCTGTCTGGCAAGTTGCTCCAGATGATTCATGATGGCCTTGCCAACACCTTGCCCCGAGTGGCGGGAGGCCACAAAGATCGCATCAAGCTGGCCGCTATCCAGATTGACCGTCCCTGTCGCAATCACAGCACCATCTCGCTCAACAACGTGAAAACACTTGGCGACCAGCTCGGCGTAGCTGCTGGGCAGTTCGCCTTCTGTCCATCGGATCAGGTCGGGCATGGGGTAATGCCGCGCGCACTGGGCAAGAACGGCCTCGCGGCGGATGGCCCAGGCCTGGATGGCATCGTGTAGGGTGGCAGGGCGTATCACATCAGGCATAACGTTACCTCCACGTCGTCGATCCGGGTTGTTGGGCCTCCAACATACCATGACGCTGCCACTTTTCATAAAACGTTGCGCGGGAGATGCCCAAGCGTTTGGCAGCCTCGGTGCGATTCCCTCCGCAAGCGATAAGGGCAGCCTGTAAAGCTTGTCGCTCTGCTTGAGCCAATGTTTCCTGTAGGGGTGCGATGGTGTCAGCCGCAACAGGATCAGGCAGCAGTTGATCAAAGTCACATGCATCCAGCCGGTGGCGGTCGCTGTGCAAGCAGGCTTGTTCCAATACATTGCGTAGTTGCCGGATATTGCCGGGCCACCGCTGCCTTGCCAGACAAGCCAATGCGCCAGCGGTCAAGCTACGGGTGGCAAGGCCAGCCCGATCAGTGATCTGCTGCAACAGATGCTGGCACAATGCCGGTAGATCCGTCTGGCGATCACACAAACGAGGCAGCACAATCAACAACACATTTAGCCGATAGAACAGATCGGCCCTGAACAGCCCAGCAGTGACACGATCGGCCAGTCGGTGGCTGGTGGCGGCAATGATACGTACATCGATCCGCAGCAGGCGGTTACTACCCAGTGGCTCGATCTCCTGCTCCTGCAGCACACGCAGCAGCTTGACCTGCAGGGCTGGCGACAAATCCCCGATTTCATCGAGGAACAAGGTGCCACCATCCGCCAGCTTGAATTTACCATCCCGACCCTTACGGTCTGCCCCGGTATAGGCCCCTGCGCTGACACCGAATAACTCGGCTTCCAGCAAGGTGTCTGGGATGGCCGCGACATTCAAGGCAACAAAGGGCATGTCAGCCCGGCTGCTGGTGTTGTGGATGGCCTGCGCCAGCAACTCTTTGCCTGTGCCGGTCTCCCCTTCCAACAAAACAGTCGCGTCCAGCTGCGCCGCACGCTGGGCCAGGCACTTCATCTGCTGACAGGCTGGGCTCTGTCCGATGATGTCATCCAGACCATAAACGGCACGCCGCTGCTTGCCCAGTTCCCGCCTGGCCTGATCCAGCTCGCTTTGCAGCAATTTGAATTTTGCCAGCAGCGGTTTCAGCGGCTCCCAGCGCTCATACAACAGGATGCCGATGGCGCCGATGACCTCGTTGTGCGCATTCTTGACCGGAAAGCGCGTGACCACGAACATCTGATGTCGATAGTCCATGACATCCAGCAGAATCGGCTCGCCAGTGGCCAGCACTTCACGCAGTCGCGAATGGGGGATCAGAGTCTCGATTGGCGCACCCAGCGCATCCAGCGGCGAGGCAAGCCCCAGCAATGTCGCATACCGATCATTGAGCCAGACCACGCGAGCATCGCGATTGACCATGATTGCCCCTTCAAGCTGTCGCTCGAACAGATCGAAGAACACTTCGCGCAGCACCGATTGCAGATGATGGGGCTCATCCAGCAGACGTAATTGCAGATCAAGCGACATGGTGTCATCCCGGCATGGAAAGCGCATTGCCAGCAGATGCAGTCCTGGTGGTGACAGCGGCCAGAGTGGGCCAGCGGGCGCAATCTGGCCATTATGCGCGTGCGGGATCAGCCTGTCATGGCTGTTGACATTGGCTCACCAGATCGTCTGCATCTTGGTGATACCGTGGCTCAGGGGCAGCTATCTTCAGTAGTACAGACAGCGCTGAATCAGCCTGGGCAACTGGTTTGAATGTATGGGAAGGGAGTAACGCAGAACATCTGACAACACAGCAGGCGCGTACACCGGGCTTCGCCTCGAAACCCGGTGTCTGACGGCACCGGTACCAAGCTTACTTCTTCTTGGTTTCTTTCTTGGCGGCCTCTTTCTTGACTGGCGCAGCTTCTTTCTTCACATCCACTGCATCTTTCAGTGCCTTGGCGGCGCTGAACGCAGGCGATTTACGTGCGGGGATCTGGATTGCTTCACCAGTCTTGGGGTTGCGGCCAGTCTTGGCAGCCTTGTCTTTTACCGAGAACTTGCCAATGCCAGGCAGTACCACTTCTTCGCCTTTGGCCAGTGATACCTGAACGGCGGCGCCAAATGCATCGATGAAAGCTTCGGTGGCAGTTTTGGATTGCTGTGTACGCTCGGCGAGCGCATCGATCAATTCTTTTTTGGTACGCATGTGAAGACCCTTTAGTAAGTAAAGTACTTAGGCCAGCCAACAACGGCCTGGTTGCGCATTCAAGCAAGCTTTTGAGGTTTTTGCAATCATTCTGAATCAAGTTTGACGCGGTTTTGCGGGGCATGCTCGCACAAATTTGATTCGATTGTCATTTTTTTGCAAAAATATATCTGTCAATTCAACTGTATCGACCCCGTCAAGGGCCTACTCTCACGGCAGGGCAAGGCTCTACTGTATTCAGGCCGAACCACTGTGGACGTGCACCCCGGCTTGATCGAAATAAAGCGATGTATGCGGTAGCCGCAATAGCGTTTGCAAATTTTCCTGTGCGGCAGGCTTCGCCCAACTTGATGCGTCATTGCCAATCCCGTTGGCGTTTTGCAACAGTATCGCGGACATCAAAGTACCCGTGATCGCCAGCTCCTCAAACAACTCTTGTCGAGTCAGCACAGTCAATGCAGCCAGGGTGGCATGCCGATTGATACGCTGGCGGAGCTGCCGGACAACCGCCCGCTGTTTATCGAGATCCAGTACCTGATCAGTGGCCATCTGATAATTGCCGACCAGGTAGACCGACAGCGCCACACCCAGGTCATGCGCGGGCCACTGTTTTTCCATGGCGTCGATGTGATAAGCCAGCAACAACTGCTCGTATGTCGTCTGCACCTGTTTACTTTCCCGCTCGCCAACCCGCCAGGCAGCTGCCAACCGTACTGGTGCCAGCGGCTCAGGTGAGGCAATGATCACCGACGACCACCCCATCCCATCTGGGTACGCATGATCAACAGACCCGATGACGACATCGCGCAACAAACCGCGCGCATAACGCAAACGATCGCAAGCAGAGCCATCCTGATGCAGTGGGTGCGTAGGGTGGGCAGGGCTCGTCAGTGAGCTCATAACAATCGCCTCGCATTTCAATATTCTTATGTCATAAATCGGATTATATGTTCTTGTCATTGGAAACGAAAGGGGCATCCCGCCAGCGTCGGGACATCAGCACGCATAGAGATGACAAAAGCCCCTGGATTGCTCGCTCGCCTGGAACGCACCATGGTATGCAGCTGATACGCCCCACCCTCTGGCTTTGAACATGGGACATCTCAAACCTATGATGAAACGGGCAAAACAGCTTGTTGAACAGGCCACGCTTCTGTTTGCTATCCTAGGGTGTAGATTCGGTAACTAATAAAGGAGATGGTTTTGGCAATCTGGCTGATCCGTGCAGGTGAGCACGGCGAGTACAAATGGGCCAATGCCTAGCGACACAACACAGCCATTCGGGCGAATGGCTAATAGTCCAAAACTGAGATTGGCCGCCGCCAATGCGGTCAACCAGGCGGCGGATGAAGATGCACCCGTCAGCGACATCGGCCTTCGTGAGTTGGCCGCGACCAGCTGGCGACCACCAGCATCGACCATGCAATCGACAGCCTACGCACCACCGATCGGTAGTTTTAAATAGCGCCGCCCATTAGCTTCCACAGGCGGCAAATGGCCTGCTCGGATGTTGACCTGGATCGATGGCAGCAACAGGGTGGGGGGTTGCAAGGTAGCATCACGGGCCGTGCGGCGCGCCACAAAGGTGTCTTCATCCACGCCCTGGCCGATGTGCAGGTTGTGTTGGCGCTGTTCAGCCACGCTACTTTGCCATGCTGGCGCACGCCCAGCCGGTGGGTAGTCGTGACACATGAACAGGCGCGTCCGATCTGGCAGTGAAAGTAACCTATGGATGGAGCGGTACAGCTGCCGGGCATCACCCCCTGGGAAGTCGCAACGAGCCGTGCCAACATCTGGCATGAACAATGTATCACCCACAAACACCGCATCATCGATCCGGTAGGCCACGTCCGCTGGGGTGTGCCCCGGCACCGCCAGAACCTCCACCTGTAATCCGCCACAGCGGAATACTTCATTGTCCCTCAGCAATACATCAAATGGGCTGCCATCTGCGGCAAAGCTTTCTTCCAGATGGAACACGGGCTTGAACAGGGCCTGTACGGTGCGGATGTTTTCACCGATGGCAACCCGCCCCCCCAGATGCCGTTTCAACCATTGCGCGGCAGAGAGATGATCCGCATGGGCATGGGTTTCCAGTATCCACTCCAGCTGCAGTTGATGTGTCTGTAGAAACTGGCTGATGGCTTGTACGCTGTGTTCGCGGATGCGCGCACCAGGCGCGTCAAAGTCCAGCACCGGGTCGATCACCAACGCGTGTCCGCCTGGTTTGTCGTACACGACATAACTGATGGTACCGGTCGTAGGGTCGTAGAAGGGCTCGATCAAGGCTGCCATAGGGGGTTACTCCTGAGTTTGCATTTCATTATACTTTAATACATAATATATAAAAGTAAATTGTTTATTCCGGAACTATGGATATTGCCCCTCTACAACATGCGGCACGTGAAGCCAGTCAGTTGCTACGTGCTCTGGCCAATGAGGATCGCCTGCTGCTGCTGTGCCAGCTCAGCCAGGGGGAGCGCTCGGTTGGGGAATTGGAAACCCTGACCGGCATCCGCCAGCCCAGTCTTTCCCAGCAACTCGGCATCTTGCGCCAAGAGGCGCTGGTGCAGACACGGCGGGAGGGCAAGCGCATTCATTATCAAATCGCGGATGAAACGGCAAAGGCCATCCTGCAATTGTTATATCAACGCTATTGCCCTACCCCACCAGGAGAACCCAGATGACCATCGATTGGCTGCATTTCACCCCATGGAGTGCATTGGCAGGCGGGCTGCTCATTGGCCTTGCCGCTGCGCTGCTGCTACTCACTTTGGGCCGGGTGGCCGGGATCAGCGGCATTGTGGCTGGTCTGTTGCTGCCGCAGCATGGGGAATGGCCATGGCGGCTCGCGTTTGTGGTAGGTCTGCTGCTGTCCCCGTTGGCGTGGCAGCTGTGGCAACCACTACCGCCGATTCAGTTGTCCGGCAATGTCGGCCAGCTGATCGTAGCGGGTTTGTTGGTGGGGGTAGGCACCCGTATCGGCTCTGGCTGCACCAGCGGCCACGGCATCTGTGGCCTGTCCCGGCTCTCTGCCCGTTCTCTGGCAGCCACACTCAGCTTCATCGCCAGCGGCATATTGACCGTTGCCTTGCTGCGCCATCTGTAACAGGAGGTAGCTATGTTATTTGTACTGCTTGCAGCCCTCTGCGGCCTGCTGTTCGGCCTGGGGTTGATTGTGGCGGGCATGGCCAACCCTGCCAAAGTGCTCGCCTTTCTGGATGTGACCGGACACTGGGACCCGTCATTGATGTTGGTCATGGTCGGTGGAATCAGCCTGTCCGCATTGGGCTATATGGTGATTCGAAAGCGTGGCCGAACCTTGCTGGGCCTACCTTTGCAGCTGCCAACCGCACAGCATATCGACCGCAAGCTGTTATTCGGCGCAGCATTGTTTGGTATCGGCTGGGGGCTGACAGGCATCTGCCCTGGCCCGGCAGTGGTTTTGCTTGGCAGCGGTGTGGTAGACGTGCTGTGGTTTGTTCTGGCCATGTTGGCGGGGATGCTGCTGCACGACTGGTGGTGGCGCAGGCAATAAAATTGGGGAGATGGCTTTCACCACCTCCCCAAGACTACCTGCCACGATCAGCATGGCACGGCAGGGGCAAACCGGGCGCCGGTCAATGGCGGGATCGCCTACAACCAGATATGCGCATTCGGCACTTTAGCCCTGTTCAATCCTGCGATACTTGATATTTTGTGCGGTCAATAACGTTTTCAACAAGTTCCATCGATATGGTGTCATTGCACCGGAATCTTCTGATCCAGCACCGCAACAGCGGTAACGGCGTTATCCGGGCTGCCCTCGATGATTTTGTCCGAGTAGGTCAGGTAAGTGAGTGCGTTACGTTTCACATCCACGATGCGCACCACCCGCACATGTTTGAAAATGAAGGACGCACGCTCGCGGAATACTTCCTCTTGCCTGGGTAGTGGCTTCAGGAATTTCATTGGGCCAACCTGACGGCAAGCGACGGAGAACCGCGAGGGATCCTTGGCCAGACCGATGGCCCCCTTGAGCCCGCCCGTCTTGGCACGCGACACATAGCAGGCCACCCCCTCGACAGAGGGGTCGTCAAACGCCTCGATCACTACTTTATGATCTGGCCCCAGCAACTTGAACGCCGTATCGACCGAGCCGATCTCTTCCGCCTGCACCATCGCCACTGGCAACAACATCGCCAGCATGATCATCTGTTTCATGACGACTCCTGTTCATTGGATAACGGATTGCAGCCATGGTACCAAAATGGCTTGCCAGCTTGGTTGAAGCATGTAAATATACTGTCAATATTAACAGCTTTGTAATCATGTCAACGCTCTCTTTGTCAATCGAAGCGGCTCAAAGGGTTCAACTTGCTGGGCTTGGCCTGCTGACCAAGCCCAGGCGCCGAGCCACCAAGGCGGATGTGTTGGCATGCATTCGACAGATGGGTGCCTTGCAGATCGATACCATCCATGTGGTAGCGCGCAGCCCTTACCTCGTGTTGTGGAGCCGCCTGGGGCATTATCAAGCAAACTGGCTGGATGAACACTTGGCCGAGGGGGCACTGTTCGAATATTGGGCGCACGAGGCCTGTTTTCTACCGCGAGAGGATTACGGCCTGTTCCGACACCGGATGATCGACCCGCAGTCGATGGGCTGGAAATACTCGCATCAATGGATGACCGAACATCAGGAGTCCATCGCCCATCTGCTGGCGCACATCCGCCAACACGGCCCGGTCAGATCCGCCGATTTTGAGCGCAAGGATGGCAAAGGCGGCGGCTGGTGGAGCTGGAAACCCGAAAAACGCTCATTGGAGGTCTTGTTCACTGCGGGTGAATTGATGGTCGCACGTCGGCAGCAATTTCAGCGGGTATACGATCTGCGAGAGCGAGTCTTGCCCGAATGGGAGGATGCGCGGGATCTGCAAGCCGAGCCCATCTGTAAGGCCCAGCTGTGGGAGCAGGCTGTGCAAGCGCTGGGCGTGGCCCACACCAGTTGGATTGGCGATTATTACCGCACGGGGCGCCGCACATCGCAGGCTGCGCTGCATGCCTTGTGCGACGCAGGCAGGCTGATCCCCGTCCGCATCGAGGGTATTGCGGGTGAGTCCTTTTTACACCCGGCACATCTGGCAGTGGCTGAACAGGCAATGGCTGGCCAGCTCAATGCCACACATACCACCCTGCTCTCCCCCTTCGACCCGCTGATCTGGGATCGCAAACGCGCGGCCCAGCTGTTTGGCTTTGAATATAGTCTGGAGTGCTATACCCCTGCCCCAAGACGCCGCTACGGTTATTTCGTACTGCCGCTGCTGCGACGCGGCAAACTGGTTGGTCGGCTGGACGCCAAGGCCCATCGTCAGCAAGGCGTGTTCGAGATCAAGGCACTGTATCTGGAACCGCAAGTACGCATCAGCCAAGCCTTGGCGACAGATATTGCTGCAGCCCTTGCCCAATGCGCACAGTGGCATGGCACGCCCACTGTCGTCCTCACCCACTGCCTGCATCAGCCATTCAGCACGCTGTTGACCGATACCCTGCAAGCACTCGCCAACCAGCCACCGCCACGCGAGTGAACGACTGACCAGTGGCAGCAGACGGCGAACCGGGCCTGACAAGAGTGGCTGCTCACCGGCACCACCCTCCCCGCTGGATCGGCAAGCCTTCCCGCTACACAACCGATACAATACAGACTCCTATTGTCACGAGCGTGCCATGCGAGTTTTTCTGACCGGTGCAAGCGGTTTTGTCGGACGACACTTGTTACAACGGCTGATTGCGGATGGCCACGAGGTAAGGGCCCTGGTCAGACAGCCTGCAGATGCCCAAGCACTCAGCCAGGCCGGGGCCAAGATCGTTCGAGGTGACCTGCGCGATATCCTGCCTTGGGCAGAGGCCATGAACGATTGCGATTGCGTCATCCATGCCGCCGCCCTGGTGGCCACCTGGGGGCGCTGGCGTGATTTTGAGCGGCACAACGTCATTGCCACCCAGCAACTGCTGGATGCCGCGCACTACGCCTGCATTCCCCGCTTCCTATACCTCAGTAGCGAATCCGTCATGCAGGGTGATCAACCCTTGCTTGGCGTCGATGAATCCGCGACCACACACGCCCACCTGTCAGACTATGGCAAAAGCAAGCACCTGGCCGAGCAAGCCGTGTTGGCTCACTCGGGCCACATGCAATGCATCGTATTACGTCCCACTTTTGTCTGGGGAGTAGGGTGCCCCGCACTGGAAACCATCACCCGCCGGGCACGGCGGGGCGGATTCATCTGGGTGGATGAGGGCCGTGCGGCTTTCGAGCATATCCACGTTCTCAACCTGGTCGAAGCCATCTGCTTGGCCTTGCAGCATGGTCAGCACGGTGATGTGATGCTGGTGACCGACGATGAACAGCATACCGTGCGAGACTTTTTCGTACCGGTGCTGGCCACACTCGGGGCCCCCCTCCCCAAGCGCTCATGGCGATTGGATCAACTCAGCGGCCTGGTCGCGGGCCTGGAGCGGACGTGGCGCACGCTTCACCTCCCATTCCCCCCGCCCATCAACCGATTCGAGCTGGCATTCGTCTCCCAACCCCGCCGCTACAATATCCAGCGCGCACGCCAGATATTGGGCTACGAGCCGGTGATCAGCTTCCGCGAAGGCGTTGGGGCGCTGCGAAACCACCGACCAGACAACCGATGATTCAACCCGTTGATGAGCCGCCTTGCATCAATCGACACAGCAAGCCAGACCTGACGCCAGCTCCCGCCCCATTTCAGCCAATGAGTTCAATCATCGCAGCGATGCGCAACAAATAAAGGCACACACACCTTTCCAGTAATACGCAGAACACACCGTCGGCAAGCACCACGGCCCACCTTGGCGTGCATTTCAGCAAAACGTAGTCGATTCCGACTACAGGCCGTACCCAAGCCAATACGGCATTGATGCCTGTGATCATATTGGCCCAGATCACGTGACGCTGCCGGCATCGAGTGATCTGCGCACTGTCCAATACAATCCATTGCCCTTGCACCGACTCCTGCCTGATCTCCAAATAACGGCCTGCTATCCATCACCGCCAGGGTGCGCCGCACCTGTAATGGCAGGATTCGCGCAAGGGCGTCATTCATCCATTGCGGTGCATTGGCAAACAATATGCGGTCTTATTTACTCATAACTCAGCCACCAACTCCCAGGCCACGGTATCACGGCCAAGGTACTCACCGTGCGGCCCAAGTTTGAGCCAGTACGGTGCGACATCACCAGGCATCAACACCACCTGTGGCGCGTCGTCGTCATCCCCCGCCGCGACAGCCTCGAAGGCAGGATGGCGATACCGGCCATGCACGGCGCATGTCTCGCCGGTCTTCAGCCTGATCTTCTTGCTCGGAACTTTGCCCACAGGCGTGCGAGGCAAGCCGATCAAGCTGGTGGGTGGCCAGATACCAGGGGCATCAAGGCGGCGAATCCACAAGTCGCTTGTGCAGCGGTTGAATCGACACTCCCCGTTTACTGAACCCGTGCCCATCGAGCCGAAATTGCCGTTGCGAAGCGGTCGCAGCGCAGCGTTTGCTCGAACGTAAGCCTCAGGCACGGGCTCCTCGACAGGGCCGAGCTGCGGGTATTCACCTGAGCGGATGAAGAAGCCCGAGCCATGCGGAGTAGGCTCCACGCCAAAGCGGCGGCAATACGCTACAAAGGCGTCAGGGCCACCCAGGCGCTGCGTCAACGTGTTACCGATGAAGGTTAGCCAGTCCATGCTTTTAAGGCCATTGGGGGCTTGCAAAGCGTCGAAAGTACCTCCGGCATAGAGAGCCAAGTAGCGCGTTGCTACGTCCAGCTCTTCTGGTTCCCACTCAATCTGCTGCTCAGTGGTAATGGCACCAAACCCGGCGTGGCCGTGAAATGGAGTGAGTCGGTCGTTGCAAAGGAAGATAAGGTCAGAGAGCGTTTTTTGCTGCTCTGCTTGGAAGATCAAAGCGCGAGGAAGATGGAATGAGAGGGACGAAATCCGCCCTTCCATCCATCCACGCTCGGTTAGGCACGTTAGCGCATAGTCGCTCACCTCCTCGCGATCCTCGCCAGAGGCCACGTACCACTCGACCGCATCGTCTTCATCAAGAGTTTTGACGTGGTTGCGGAAGGAAGGGAGCTTCTTGTCTTCGAGTCGGACGGTTTTCCAAGTGTCTGGATTGCAACCCCACTTCAACTCGTGGCCATAGGCCGCCTCGAAGGCCTCGACACATTCAATCAGGGCCGCTCTCTTTGCCGGTGTATGTCCGTCCCAGAAATAGAACGACGCGGAGAAGCCCACCGTCAGAACAACTCGGTTGTGGTCGGAATCGACATATTGGAAATCGGGCACTAGTGCCTCGATCTTTGCAAGGTTATCGCTCATGGTTTCTTGTCCTTGTTGATTGGCGCTGCCGTGGCAGCTCCCCCCACAACCAGCAGTGCTACGCCGGCAGCAACGGCTTCTGCCGGGAGTGCGGCAACGGCAATCACGCCGACCAACACAACGCCCGCTGCAACGCCTGCGGTCTTGAGCCAACTGCTCATCGACGACCCTTCCTCTTGGGAGGCTACTGGCCCGTACTGTGGGCGCACAGGTCGCGGAGCAGGGGCAGGTTTCGGCGGCGCAGGCTGGTACCAATGCCGTTGCTCGGTGCGCTCTCGCTTCATTGGTGTTGTAACCGGAGAGCGTACTGGCTCTTCGACTGGGCGTCGGCGCTTGGCACCACACTCGCAATCATTGGCTTTAAGCAGGCGAAACCGATCTGGGCCAGCAATAAGTGCGTAGTCCTCTTGCTGAGAACGAGACAGTTGGTCACCATCAAATTTGATCTCGACTACAGTCTCAATGTTAGCCTTGACCGGGATGAGGCGCTTCCAGTCGATATGCCCACTGGCGCGCATGGCAGCCAGCTCCGCACCTGTCGATTTGAGGATGATGCAATCGGGAATGCGCAGCAGCCCCTTCTGTGGCCTGCCTTCCAAATTCCGCTTGAGGATACCATCGCCAATAGCCCGTCCTAGCGGAAAGCGGCTAGGTCGATTCGGCTGGTCGCGGCTCATCAGCGGCGCAGGCGGGTTGGTTTTCATGTTGAAACCCACCTCGGCCTTGTAGCGCCAGACAAGCTGACTGGCTTCTTCATCCAGCCAGATGCGTGCTGTCACGCAGCGTTGCTTGAGTTCCTGCCCGCTCTTGCTGAATATCGCGGTCCCTGCGCTGCACTCGCAGATGTGCTCGCACAGGTAGCCTTTGTCCAACGGATCATCAATTCCAATGTCTCGCCCTGCTGATGCACTACGTGTAACGGATCGAGCAACGCCGCGACCAGGAGTCGGTACACCTGCCATCGTCACAAGCCCTCGTAGTTGAGTTCTGCGTAGTGATACGGGTCAGTATCGTCGACAGGTTTCGGATGGGCCACCACTTCGACCGGCAGAGGCGAGTCTGTCCACACCACGTCGGTGCGGCCTTGCTCGTCGGTCTCGCCGGTGAAGGCCCTGCCCTCACCGGTTCTGATGGTGTATGGCACGCCAGTCAATGGCTTGCCCGTTATGTTGTCGTGCAATATGAAGTGCTCTTGGAAGCGTAGCGCCTGCTTGGGCGCGTATTCCTCAATAGGTGCCGCTGTGACGTTGACATCGTCGCCTTCATCATCATCCGTTCCCCATCCTGTGTGGTCGTTGTGGCGGGAGTACAGCACGGCACCGCAGGCGGTCATATCCTGATCATAGGCAACAGGCCTGCCAAAACCGGTGACCGATGGAAAACGGCTACTGATGATAGTTGAGACGACTTTGCAGCGTGGGCAGGTCACCTTGTCACCGACGCGTGCGATGGGTTGTCCATCAATCGTCCAGGTCGGGTCGCCTGTGATGACCACGCCACCGTGTGATGTGCGGTCACCCAGCACGATGAATCCGATGATTGCCACATCTTCCTCCCATTCTTTTTATTGACATGGCATATCTCACCAAAAATCGTCCTCCTCGATCGCCAGTCCTATGGCCACCAAGCATTGGTATACGCGGCTTTCTGTGGGCGTGGTCTTGATGGTTTGGCTATCACCCCTGCTCACCTGCTGGACGATAGTGCAGACCTGCATTCCGCCATAACAACACAAAGCGTCAGGTGCGACGATCAAGCGCCAGCTTGGTTGCGGCCTGATGGGCGCCCCAATGGGCATTCAGATAGGCTCTGGTGGGGCGCTCTACCAGGTAATAGGAGGCCAGGCCACATACCAATCCCAGCAGCAGCGCCAGCACAGGC
The DNA here is from genome assembly GCF_014202905.1 of Chitinivorax tropicus. NCBI lineage: Bacteria > Pseudomonadati > Pseudomonadota > Betaproteobacteria > Chitinivorax > Chitinivorax tropicus. Next base: position 13,040 of record NZ_JACHHY010000002.1, read on the forward strand.
GACGGGCCGTGCGGCTGATGGCTCCAGAGGTAAAACGGCTGTTGCCAGAGATAGAGTGAATACGACCACAAGCCCAGCTGGCGTAACGGCACCCAGGACAGCATGGCAGCAAACCAGCCGCGCGTGACCGTGAGCATGCAAATGGATGCGATGAAGCAACCGGTGCCAAGTATCCTTTGCACAGCCAGGGGCCAAGACCACCAGTGCAGCACGATGCCCGCAAGCAACAGCGCCGGGGCCGCCCATCGCCAAGTCAATCCGGTCGGCATGGGTCTGCCAGCCGCCACCCACAGGGCGGCACCCAGCAATCCATACGCGGCAGTCTCCGTTTGCAGCCATTGTGTAAAGGCCAGCTTTGGCGGGGCCCACCACTGGTAGACAAGTGTGCATGCGACCGAGGCGGCGAACAACACCGCCACACCACGGCCTTGAGAGAACAGATGGCGGCGACAGATCACGGCAATGAGCGACAATACGATGTAGCTGTGCTCCTCCACCGACAAGGACCAGATGTGGCCAAAGGGCATCAAGCCCGTGCCCGTGCTGGCATCAGGGTGTATGTAGTTGTTGAGGAACAAGATAGCCGCAGCGAATTCCCTGATGCTGATGGGCTGATCAAACACGAACCAGCACAGTGTGATGATCAAGATGAACGATAAATGTGCGGGGACGATTCTGGCGATCCGTCTTCTATAGAATCGTGCAATCGGCTCCTGCTTTTCAAAGAGCAGCCCTCCCATCAACAGGCCGGACAAGACAAAGAAGAGGTTCACCCCGATGGTGCCGAAATTGAGCCCTGGCACGGGAAAGAAGTGGCCGACCAACAAAGCGCAGATGGCCAGGCCACGCCATCCATCCAGATAACCGACATGCTCGGTCTTACCATCTGCGAGATGTTGTAGATTGGTCATGGGTGTGGATTGAATGAATTGAATGAATTGAATGAAGTGCCGCTCAACTCTCTCGGAAGGCCACGCATCGCGAGGTATGGGGCAAGGACAACATATACATCTGCCACCGGCCAGCGCCACATGCCTGCCATGATACGCATGCGGTCGCCGCAATGAACGCCTTGGTTTGACCCCTTGTCTGGGCCCCTGGCTCGGTTGATACGGTTCAGCTCAGGCCGTGAAAGCACATCACCGGAACCATTGGTCTTTTCATTGTGCAGTGGCGGTTTGGCACGGTCAATCCATTTATTGCGCAGGTCACCACGGGGGTGGCAGCATCAACGATGGTGCCGTGCCGGTGTCGGTAGATGCGCTTTCATGGCATGGATATGTACCAATCAGTTATTGAAAAGCACCAAATCCGTTTGCCTTACACAAAAAAAACGCAGCAACCCGACGCCCCTGGGTCACTGCGCAAATGAAGGAAAACAACAAATCAAACGCTTGGGCAGTCCGCCCGGACTCACTGTCAGCGAGGCTACTGCGGCACCACCAACTGCTTGTTGACGACCTGGATCTGATCTGCCGCCACGGGGCTTGTGCTGATGGCAGGCAGGTTGGCGATGGTCAGTTCATCTGCCTGATTGGCCCGTGGTGTTGCGCGGACAACCTGACTGGGTGGCAAACCCCGCCCCTGTGATAAGTGGACGTACATGTGATCCATGGCTTGATCAAAGTAATAGTGAACTGGGGTGAAGCGCGTGCCGAACCCAGCCAGGCCCAGGAATGCATCAAAATGCTGGCCATGGGTGATCTCGATATAGCGTAAGCGGCTGTTACCACCCTCCTTCAGATGATTGGCCAGCACATAGGCGCGAGAGGTGTGGTTGATGGCCAGCAGCGCGTCTGCCCGCCCGGTGACGATCAATGCGGGCTTGCCGCGCAGATTGGCGCTACGTAATACCTGCTTGAGCCCGGACTGGATACGGCTGCTCTGTGCTTGCTCGTTGCCCGTCAGCGCCTGTTGTGTCACTGGATCAATGCCCGTGACCAAGCGGCGCAGGCACAGTGCGCCATCCAGATTGTAGTCCCGCTGCCCCTGCGCATTGGTCGCCAGATCTTCCCTGATCGTGGTCAAGCCGGTCGACCCATACACCATGCTGATGCCAGATGAGGGCGGAATGCCGTTCAGCGTGGCATACAACGGGGCCAAGCCCAACGGCGTGGTGGGGATGACCAAGCCCAGATTATTGGTCACGGCATAACCAAACTGGCATAAATTGTCCGCCACACTGAACCGCCCATAGGCATTGGCATAGGCCATGGCGATGCCCTGGGTAGCCGCAAAGACGTACTGGAACGGCTGGGCGATATCGCTGTCGGCATTCCAGCCATAGGCCCGCAGCTTGGCCAGGGCAGCATTGGCTTGCGACAGCGTGGTATCGCCCGCCAGCAACCCAAGGCTGGCCAGCCGCGCACAACGCACCGCACCACGCACGGGGTCCACCACATTCGACGGGGCACCGGCCAAGGCGGGGGACAGCGCCGCGCAAGGCTGATACAGGTTGGCATAGCTGATGTAATCCAGCAGCGGCTTACCGACCTGTTCGAATACCACATCCCCTTGGCGGATAGTCACCCCCTCGATACCGCTGACTTCTACATTCGGCTCACTGACCGCCACCCCAGATATCAGCCCGGCGCTATCCTGTTCCGCTGCAGCCAGTGCAGCCCCGCCGCCATTCGAAATGCTGGAGGCGATGACAATGGTACGGGCGGGTTTTACCGCATCACGATAACGCCGTCCCTTGCCTGCATCGCTACCAAATTGCTGGTTCAACACATAGTAGGCAAAGCGAACCGAATCCAGCGTATTGCGCCCCCAGTCCTTCTCTGGGTTTTGTTGGGAATGGGCATGCTTGACAGCGACCCGGTTCGGAAAACCGGCGTTGTATTGCTGTAGTACCTGGTCAGACAATCTGGCACGGAAATGGGCCAGCTTGCCTGCTGGCTCCGCAACTTGACGCGTGCCATCCAGCAGCATGACTGTGTCGCTGACCAGATCATGCACACTGGCCCCGGAGCCTTTGTCGGTATACGCCACCGCACAACCATGTTTAAGCCCCCATTCCCCCGCACTGCCGATCGCACCATAGATGCCACGCGAGCCGGAAGAGGCAGCTGTGACGATGCAGGGCTTATCCAACTTGAAACTGTCTGGCACTTGCACCATCAGCACCACGTTTTCCTTACCACTGCGGTCGCCGGCAAAGGCCAGATACTCGGTGCCAGCAATCTTGCCCTCGCCCAGGGTATTTGCCCCTTGCGTATCGATGTTCGGGCCCCATAGGCGGCCATAACCACCCGCTGTCGAGATGTCGAGCACTGCACGATAATTTGACCAGATGGCATTGCGACGCAGCTCTGCCGCAGTGGGCTGGGCCGGGTCGGCAAAGAGGGGTGCGGACGGCGCGGCCAAGCCGGTTTTACCCAACCCTGCTGTCAACAGATCATCGGCTTGCCCGTCGTAGCGAGCCTGTTTGATCTCGCCCTGCAGAAAGGCCGGGCGGATATTGAGCAGCTTGAAGTTGAGGATACCCCCTGACACCTCGGCCTCTTTCAGATCGCCCAATGTATCGAGGCTACGATCCAACTCATCACCGATCTGCATGACCGCTTGACGGAAGCTGGTTTCGAACTGATCCGGCAGCGCCCCGGCCTCACGCAATGCACGCATGACACCCTGCTCCGCGCTCCGCAGCGTATCCGCAACCAGGCTACGGTGCCCCGCCTGCTGGAAAACCGCACCAGGCTCCGCCCCTAACGCCCGACGAGCGATCAGCTCGGTGACCTGGTTGATATTGATCGGGCCACCAGCCTCATCAGCCAAGGCCAGTGAGTGCAACCGCTCCCCTGCACCGGTGACTACCTCCAGCATCAGCGGTGCAGTCAAGCCCTCGACGCTGATGCGGTATTGTCCCTGGTCATCCGTGACAGCGTGCCGCTCCTGGCCTTTTGCGTCTTTCAGCACCAGCGCGGCCTGGGCAATGGCATCGCCCGTTGCCGCCGTACCCTGCAGCTCGCCATGCAATACCGCATTGTCGCCCGCCCCGCTACCGCCTCCTCCACCGCACCCGGCCAAGCCGAGCAACACACCTACCCACCACAACCGGACTGAAACCATGTTGCCTCCTGGGTGTCGTTGATTTGGTCAAAGCCATTTCGGCATGGCTCAAGACTGCTTGACCAAGCTTCGCAATAGATACTTCTGGATCTTGCCGGTTGACGTTTTGGGTAATGCGCCGAAGACAACCTCCTTCGGCGTTTTATAACCCGCCAGCCTTGCCCGGCAGAAAGAGATCAACTCGGTTTCAGTGGGGGCCGCCACACCCTCTTTCAGCGTGACAAAAGCACAAGGCACCTCTCCCCATTTTTCGTCTGGTTTGGCGACAACTGCCGCCTCCAGCACCGCTGGGTGCTGGTAGAGCGCCGCCTCGATCTCGATGGAAGGAATATTCTCCCCGCCCGAAATGATGATGTCCTTTGAGCGGTCTTTCAGCTCGATATAGCCATCGGGGTGCAATACGCCTAGATCCCCTGTGTGAAACCAGCCACCGGCAAAGGCTTCTGCGGTTGCGGCAGGGTTCTTCAGATACCCCTTCATCACGATATTGCCTCGAAACATCACCTCACCCAGTGTCTGGCCATCCGCCGGCACGGGTTGCATGATGTCCGGGTTCATCACCGTCACGGCCTCCAGCATGGGGTATCGCACCCCCTGCCGCTTGAGGATGGCAGCTTGCTCGTCGCCATGCAGGGCGTCAAATTCCGGCTTCCATTGGCACAGCGTTGCCGGGCCATAGGTCTCCGTCAGCCCATATAGATGTTGCACCTTGAAGCCAATCGCCTCCGCTGCACGGATGATGGGCACTGGTACCGGGGCCGCCGCCGCATTGAATCGCACCTGATTGGGAAACGGCAGCCGAACTGCATCCGGGGCATTGATGAACATATTCAACACCACCGCCGCACCACACATGGTGTTGACCTGATGCGCCGCAATCAGCTGGTACATGGTCGCCGCCTCCACACGGCGCAGACACACCGATGTCCCCCCCAGCGCAGCCAGCGTCCAGATGAAACACCAGCCGTTGCAATGGAACATCGGCAATGACCACAATTTGACCGTGTCGTGTGTCATGCCAGTGGCGAGGATATTGGAAACCGCGTTGAGATATGCCCCTCGGTGGTGATAGACCACGCCCTTGGGGTTCCCGGTGGTGCCAGAGGTATAGTTCAACGATATGGCATCCCACTCGTCCACAACCGGTATGCCCTGATATGCAGAGCTGCCCTCAGCCAATAATTGCTGATAATTCAAAGGGCCCAGCCGCGCGCCGGTATCGTGCTCGCTATCGATGATATCGACCACCAGCGGTTTACGGCTGGCCATCCCCACCGCTTCCCTGGCCAATTCGATGAACTCGGTATCCACCAACAAGACCCTGGCCTCACCATGATCGATCTGGAAGGCGAGGGTCTGTGCATCCAATCGGTAGTTCATGGTATTGAGCACCGCCCCGCACAGCGGCACACCAAAGTGGGCATCGATCATTTCAGGAATATTGGGTGCCAACACCGCCACGGTGTCCCCCACGCCGACACCAAACTTGGCCAAGCCCGATGCCAGCCGCCTGGCGCGCGACGCCACATCTGCCCAGGTGTAGCGACGGTCACCATGGATCACCGCCCATTTATCCGGCCACACCTCAGCGGCCCGGCTCAGGAAGGTCAACGGTGTCAGCGGGACATAGTTGGCCTGATTGGCATCCAGGCCAATGCGAAATGGGTTGGGCGTGGTGAGTGATTCCATCAAACATGACCTTTGGGTGGTAAGTATCAGTCATACAGATTCTGCTGGTGGGATAAGCAGGATCTGAGCCATAAAAGCCATCCAATTGTTTCAAATCGATATTTTTAAATTCAGCTTTCATCGATCTACAAAACCCATGTCGCGTGTTCTACATATGCAGACAACCCTCGGGGCGAAATCAGAGCACAACTGTCTGCTTTATCGGACACAAAATGGCATGGCTCATTAAATTCAATATAATCAATTTGTTGGTGAAATATCTATTGTCCAGCTTTCCAGACACTGATCATCCCTGCCCTCTTGCATACATCCGCCAGGTGCTTCCCTGCTGACAAGCAGTGCCTTTATACTTCATGGCACTGCATTTTTATTCAGATTTATTGCCTCGGCCATGCCACCCCAGCGCAAAATCATCCATGTGGATTGCGACTGTTTCTATGCCGCCATCGAGATGCTTGACGACCCCAACTTGCGCGGCAAGCCGATCGCGGTAGGTGGCCGACAGGAAGCGCGCGGAGTGATTGCCACCTGCAATTACGAGGCAAGGGCTTTCGGGGTGCGCTCTGCCATGCCAACCAGCCGGGCGCTGAAACTATGCCCGAAGCTGATTCTGATCCGCCCACGCGCTGACCGGTACCGGGCGGTGTCAAAGCAAGTTCGCCAGATCTACGAGTCTTTTACCGATCGCATCGAGCCTTTGTCGCTGGATGAAGCCTATCTGGATGTCACCGGGGTCGGGCTGTGTCAGGGCAGTGCGACCTTCATGGCGGAGGCAATCCGTCAGCGCATCCGCGAGGAAATCGGCATCACAGCCTCGGCGGGCATTGCACCCAATAAATTCCTGGCCAAGATCGCCAGCGATTGGCACAAACCCGATGGGCAATTTGTGATCCGCCCGCAAGAGGTGGATGCGTTTGTGAAAGTGTTACCGGTCGGGAAGTTGTTCGGCGTGGGTAAAGTCACCGAAGCGCGCATGCACAAGATGGGGCTGTTCACCTGCGAAGACTTGCGCAGCTTGAGCCCAACCGAACTCAGCCATCGTTTTGGCGCTTTTGGTGAGCGCCTGTGGCAATTGGCGCATGGAGTCGATGAGCGGGAAGTTGTTACCGACGAGCCTCGCAAATCGCTTTCTGTCGAAACCACCTTTGTCACCGACCTGCCCGATGCCGCAACATGCAAGGCCGAGCTACCCGCCTTGTTCGACGACTTACTGAAACGGCTGGCCCGTGTCGAGACCCGTTACCGCGTCAACAAAGCCTACTTCAAGATGAAGTTTGCCGACTTTAGCCAAACCACCATGGAACTGGCCGCTACCAGCCCGGATCTCAATACCTATAACCAAATGTGTGAGATATGCCACCAGCGGCGCCACCAGCCCGTCAGACTAGTGGGTATCGGTGTCCGGTTTGTGATACAACACGACGATATCCAGCCCTCGCTGTTCTAGGCACTGTTGGCGCAGCTTCAGGGCTCAGGACAACGCAACGCAGCATATTGTCATGACATATATCATGACGTGAAACAAATGGCAGGCGAGCCTATAATGTTCCCATGCCATTCAAGGCCCCTGCTCTCAGCTGGCACCTGATCTGTAGACCGGGGTGGAAATGTATTGTGGGCATGAAAAATCATAATAGGCAGGCTTCGTCTGTATGACCCCACCTTCCAATCAGCTTAGCCGATTGCGCGGCCACTTTGGCAGATTGATACTGCTCATGGTGCTTTGCACCCTTCTGATCACCGGCTGGCTGATCTGGTACGCCTATGTACACGCCAGACAGGATATCGACCAATACAATCGCCTATTGGCCAGCCACCTGAGTCTGCAGATCGACAATACCCTGAAGAGCCTGTGGCAGCTGACCGATCCCACTTTGAAGAACGGTGAATTAGCCGACATGATCAATGGACCGGAGGAGGCGCTGCACCGGCGCATGGTTGAGCTGCACCATAGCGTACCGTCTGTGCTGCGCTTCATGGTCTACAACAACCGTGGGGTCTTGGTCGGGTCATCTCATGAATTACCAGCCAGACGAGTCGTCATCAACGACCGTGAATATTTCCGCTTTCTGCAGAACAATCGCAGCGATCAAATATATGTCGGGCGGCAGACCGCCATCCGATATGACACCCTGCCCGTCATCCCGATTGGGCGGCGGATCGAAACGGCCAACAGCGGGTTTGCCGGTGTCTTGAGCGCACCGCTGGATTATCGCTTTTTGCAAGGTTGGCTGGATTCATTGAAATTACCTAACAACTTTGTATTGATGCTGGTGCGCACCGACGGCGAAATGCTGGTCCGCTATCCCATGCTCTACTCCCCGCCGCAGGACTCCACACAAATCAATGCTGTGAAGTTATTGGAACATCATCCGGTTGGGCAGCCCTATCTGTTCAATGATCAATTGAAGCCGGGTGAGCTCAAACTCTTTGGCGTCATTCAACAGCTCGAACATTCCAATTTGATTGCGATCGTCGGTGTCGAACAATCAGCGGCACTGGCCGAATGGCGGGATCTGGCCAACGGGTACGCTTTACTGGGTCTGACCATCCTGCTGGGGTTGCTGTTTGTCTGGTGGTGGCTGGGTCGTCATTTCACCGCTCTGGCTGAAACAGAATTCCGTTGGCAACGAGCACAAGCCATCATCGATGCCAGCCCGGACATGGTGTTTGCACTGGACAGCAATGGCCGATTCCAATATGTCAACGACACCGCCAGCCAGCGGTTGGGGTACACGGGCCGCACACTGACGGGCAGCAATCTGACGGATATCGCGCCCAACCTGCCCTTGATCACCTATATCCAGCACTACCAGCACCTACGCGCCGATTACACCCGCAACATCGAATCCCAACTGCGCTGCGCCAGTGGCGAGATACTGCCTGTCGAGATCAGCACCAAGCTGATGTCCATGCAGGAATCGGAGTTGATGATTGCATTCGCCCGTGATGTCACCCAACGCAAAGATGCGGAGCGAGAGCTGGCGCGCTTGACGGAACGCTGGCAGATGCTGACGGTATCGGTCTGCATTGGCATCGCAGAGTGGGACGTTTCCCACAATCTGCTCGACTGCGATCCCATCATGGTCGAAATCTATGGTTTCCCCAGCCAGCAGGTGTCTGTGGATGGCTGGATTGCATCCATCCACCCGGAAGACAGACCACGCATCCAGGCCGAAATGGACACCATACAGCGCATGGGCGGCACCATTGATACTGAATTCCGTATCGTGCGGCAAGATGGCGTCATTCGTTATATACGTGGCTATATGCTGATGGAGCGGAACAGCGATGGCACCCCTCGCATCGTCGGCCTCAATATCGACATCACCGACCGACGCCGGGCCGAGGCCATGGTGCAGACCGTACTCAGGGTGACATCGACCTCTGTGGGTGAACACTTCTTCCGCACATTAGTGGTCGAGCTTGCGCGTGCGCTGAACATACGTTACGCCGTCATCGGCTCTTACTCCTCCGACAAAGGCAACTACCGCATGACGCACACCCTGGCGCGCGCCGAGCGAACCAGACTGCTGCCCAATATCGAATACCAGGTTCAAGGCACCCCTTCGGAGCTGGCAATCGATCAGAAGGTGTGTGTCTATGCTGATCAAGTACAAACACGCTTCCCAACCGATTTCCGCCTGGCGGAAATGAACATCCAGTCCTTGGTCAGTGTGTCATTGCGCAATGGCCGCGGTGACGTCATCGGCAGCTTGGCCATCATGGATGACAAACCCATCAGCGACCCCAGCCAAGCAACCACCTTGCTGACCATCATTGCCACCCGTACTGCCGCCGAGCTTGAGCGATTACAAGCAGAGGCCACCTTGAAGCAGGAACAACGCTACATCGAACGGGTGCTCCTCTACTCGCCCGCCATCATTTGCAGCATGAGCACAGACGGGCTCATCCGCCGTATCAATCAGGCTTATCAAGTCATCACCGGCAATGTTCCACAAGACGCCATTGGCCGCACTTGGCGTGACGTATTCGCATCCGACATCGATGAAAACCTGGTGGGACAATTTTTGAAGCGAGGCAGCGGAGAAATGGAGCACACCATTTTCTCCCGTAGCGGCGAAGCCCGCATGTTGATCTGGAAAACCACAGGCCCCCGCACCGGCGAAGGCGACGCAGCCGATATCATTGCCGTCGGTGTCGATGTCACCATGCGGCGGTCAGCCGAGGCCGAGATCCGGAAGCTGAACGCCGAGCTGGAAAAACGGGTTGCTCAACGCACTGAACAACTTCAAGCCAGCATGCGTGAGCTGGAATCATTCAGCTATTCCGTGTCACATGACCTCCGCGCGCCATTGCGCAGCATTGGCGGCTTCAGCACCATTTTGCAGGAGGATTACGCCGACAAACTGGATGAAAATGGTCAGGACTACCTGCGACGCATCGTCAACTCAGCGGGCCGTATGTCGCACCTGATTGACGACATGCTCAACCTTTCACGCATTTCAAGGCAACGGTTGAACGTCCACGAAATCGATCTGGCTCCCATCGCCAATCAGATCATCAGCGATCTCAGATTCGCCGAACCCGATCGCCGTGTCCACTGGATCTGCCCATCAACGCTCACTGCCAATGCGGACGAGCGCTTGATCCATATCGTATTGGAAAATCTGCTGCGCAACGCCTGGAAATTCAGCGCCAAACATGACGAAGCAACTATCGAATTCAACGTCTACGAAGATTTCGGCAAGCGTGTGTATTATGTCAAAGACGACGGCGCGGGCTTTGACATGCGCAATGCCGCCCGCCTGTTTGGTGCGTTCCAGCGCCTGCACGATGCCAGTGAATTCGAGGGAACAGGGATCGGGCTGGCCATCGTGCAGCGAGTCATCCATCGGCATGGCGGCAGCGTCTGGGCCGAGGGCGAAATGGATAAAGGCGCCAAGATATCCTTCACACTTCCGCCTCCTGACCCATCGCAACCCACTGACATCGAGTTCGAAAACCGCTCAGACGACGACGAGGCCAGCTGACCGGCAGGCTACTCAGCGATATAGAGCGCGGTCTCGGCTGCCTCCAGCTCTTGCACCAGGCGCTCGGACGGGCGCTGATCTGTAAATAATGCCGTTACTTGGCTCACGTGCCCCATGCGCACCATGGCATTGCGCCCAAACTTGCCATGATCAGCCACCAGAAAGATCTGGCGCGCATGTTCCACAATGGCTTGCGCCACCCGCACTTCACGATAATCAAAGTCCAGCAACGTACCATCATCGTCAATGCCAGAAATCCCGATCACCGCAAAATCCACTTTGAACTGACGGATGAAATCGATGGTCGCTTCGCCAATGATACCGCCATCCACCGGGCGCACCACCCCGCCAGCGATGATGACTTCAAAATCCTGACGATTGCCGAAAATCGATGCCACATTCAGGTTGTTGGTGATGATCCGTAATGACTTGTGATCCAACAGTGCTCGCGCCACTGTCTCTACCGTGGTGCCGATATTCATGATCAGGCTGGCATTGTCTGGAATATTGGCCGCCACTAGCTTGGCGATTCGTTCTTTTTCAGTTTGATTCCATACTTTTCGCATTGCGTACTCTTCATTCTGTACGCTGGAGCCATTCCCTGCGCCGCCATGAAACCGCTTGAGTACGCCAGATTCAGCAAGCATGTTGATATCACGCCGGATCGTCTGCGGCGTGACATCTAGCTCTTTGGCCAGCGTTTCAATCGACATATAGCCGTGTTGTTTGACCAACTGAACGATCTTCTCATGACGTGGTTGTCGCATGAATCCTCCATAGATTAAGTTCACCATTTCCAAAGCCCCTGCCAACCCATGCAACCAATGGAACAGGGCTTTGGAAATGGTGTTACTCTGATTCTACCGATAGATGGCCGACATTCAAGCAAATGCACCGACAGGCCTGATTGGATTGTGCCAAAATACCCTTCAAATATGTTCATTAATGAAAACGGAGGAAAGTATGTCAGCTTTTTTACTGGCCATCGACCAGGGAACAACCAGCACCCGCGCCATCGTGTTTGATCGGCAAGGGGTCGAGCATTCCAGGTCGCAAGCCGAGCTGACTCAATACTTTCCAGCGGAAGGCTGGGTGGAACATGATCCAGAGGAGATCTGGCGCCATACGGTTCAAGTCTGCCAAACCGCACTCAACCAACATGGCGTCACCCCAGGCAGCATCGCTGCCATTGGCATCACCAATCAACGCGAAACCACCATCGTCTGGGATCGCGCAACCGGCAAACCCGTGCACCATGCAATCGTCTGGCAAGACCGGCGCACTGCCCCCCTCTGCCAAGCCCTTTATAGCCCGGAATGCGAAGCCATGCTGGCGCAAAAGACCGGGCTGTTGCTGGACCCCTACTTCTCCGCAACCAAAATCCGCTGGATTCTCGACAACGTACCCGGCTTACGCGATCGCGCAGAGCGGGGGGAGCTGGCATTCGGCACCATTGACAGCTTTTTGCTGTGGCGGCTGACAGGCGGTAGCGTACATGCCACCGACGCGACCAATGCGGCACGCACCCTGCTCTTCAACATCCGTACTCAGCAATGGGATGAGGAGCTATTGTCCCTATTTGACATACCTGCCTCCATGTTGCCAGAGGTGAAGGACAGCGCCGCGGACTTTGGTCTGACCGATGAATCGTTATTTGGCGTGCGGCTACCGATTCGAGGAGTGGCAGGTGACCAGCAAGCTGCCACTGTCGGCCAAGCCTGCTTTGCCCCTGGCATGATCAAGAGCACCTATGGCACCGGCTGCTTCATGGTGATGAATACTGGCGAGCAGTTTGTCCAGTCCAAGAATCGATTGCTGACCACTATCGCCTATCGGCTCAATGGCAAACCCATCTATGCCATGGAGGGCAGCATCTTCATTGCTGGCGCGGCTGTGCAATGGTTGCGCGATGCATTGAAGCTGATCAACCACGCTGGCGAAACTGAAGCGCTGGCCAGGCAGGTGGCTACTACCGGCGGAGTCTATCTGGTACCGGCATTCACGGGCCTGGGCGCCCCCTACTGGGACCCACTGGCCCGAGGCTCAATTGTCGGCCTGACACGCGACTCGGGCATCGCCCACATCGTGCGCGCCGCACTCGAATCGGTATGCTATCAAACCCGTGATCTACTCGAAGCCATGCGGGCCGATGGCGCCAGCCTGCCGCAGGCACTGCGGGTGGATGGTGGCATGGTTGCCAACAATCTGGTCATGCAGTTTCTGAGCGACATGCTGACCGTACCGGTCGAGCGGCCCAGGGTCACCGAGACAACCGCGCTGGGCGCCGCTTATCTGGCGGGCTTGGGCATCGGCCTGTATCAATCACTTGATGAATTGTCTGCCTTGTGGCAACTGGAACGGGCCTTTGAGCCCGAAATGGACGAACAGCGCCGGGAGGCGCTGTATCGGGGCTGGCAGGATGCCGTCTCGCGTACACGTAGCCGTACCTGAGCAGGTTGCACGGCAGTGGTTGCCACCAGCCAACAGGTTCTGTCGATATGGCCTCAACAGAACCTGACAAACTCACACACGATGGCAATCAATAGCGATGACGGCACACAGCAGATTAGACAGTCGGCGCTGGCGTGACGCTATTCGGCGTAGCAGGCGCTGCACGAACCGGCAGGTATTCAACATTGGTAGACTGCGGTGTTGCACGTGCATGTTCCGCGCCGATCGGACGATCGGGCATCGTGGCCAAGCGGTTCAAGTCGCGCCCCAGCATGGATGCTTGCTCACCACTGTGAGTCATGGTCTGCAACACCTGGAAAGCCCAGGCAGGCAGTTGTGGATGTAGGCGGTAATGCTTCCATACGCGGTCACGGCGGACACTTACCACACGCGCATCGCGCAACTTTGCAAGGTGCCGGGATGCCTTAGGTTGCGAGCAATCAATGGCATAGCACAACTCAGCTACACTCAATTCATCCTCTGCCATCAACAGAGCTAGCATACGGCGGCGCGTGGTGTCGGCCAGAACATCGAAGACATCGTCGGCGTTGATCATGATTTCGTCTCCAGGGGAAACCGCCCCAATCGGTAAGCTATATTTAGCTTTAAAATCAGTGAGAACCCCAATACCACATCGGGGTCATTCATTTGCTTCTCCATGGTTAGCATTCAACCCTTTGTTGTGCATCGGCACAATCCGACAAAGGTCTGAAAATGGCTCCGACATATGGTTGAGCGTAGTCATCCAAAGGTCGGAACAATCCATATGGAAATTTTCCATTACGAATCCCGCCATGCATCGAAAACATGAAAAAATATCAATGAAATCATATAGAAGAAAGCAAATATACGTCCCCACTCAGACCATGCCGCTGTCTTGTCATCCAGTCGATCATTCACTTGATGTGACACTTTAAAATGATTACGTCTGTATGTATGCCTAAAAGAAACAAGCCAACGAGACACATCCAGATCATCTGAATCCCCCCCCCTGCACGCACAAGCAAGCCCCCCCAAACGCCCCGCAGATTGCGGCCAACAAGTCAGCATCGTATGATGATGGGGCATGGACGACACAATCGATCATGTAACGTCGTCAATGGCTTCCCGTTACACCATTGGCGCATGCCCAAAAACACAATTTTTGTGGAATCCATCATATGTTGTTTCAAATACCCACCTTGTTCTCCTGGTGATGCATGGTCTGACGTTGCATCATCTGCCAAGCTGTCCATTCGAATTCAGCCAGATGTAGTCAACGCGCCTATCAGCTTCGGTATTGACGATGGATCCGCGAGGAGCAGACATGTCCGTATTTACACACGTCGATTTTGACCAACATGAACAAGTGGTCTACGCACACGATGCCAAGACCGGCCTGAAAGCCATCATTGCAATTCACAATACCCACCTGGGGCCAGCCATGGGGGGCTGCCGGATGTGGGCGTACGCACATGATGACGATGCGTTGACCGATGCACTGCGGCTTGCCCGTGGCATGACTTACAAAAATGCCGTGGCACAATTGCCCATTGGCGGCGGCAAAACGGTCATCATCGGCAATGCCAAAACGGACAAGTCACCCGAACTGTTCCAGGCTTTGGGCGAAGCCATTCAACGCCTGGGCGGGCGTTACATCACGGCAGAAGATGTCGGCACGTCGCCTGCTGACATGCGTGAAGTCAATAAGACCACGCGCTTTGTGCTGGGCACATCGCAAGAGAATGGCGATCCCTCGCCTTTCACCGCACTGGGTTGCTTTGTTGGTGCGCAGGCCGCCATTCAACACAGACTGGGCCGCTCGGATTTTGAAGGATTGACGGTTGCGTTGCAGGGCCTGGGCCATGTGGGCTGGCACTATGCCCAGCAATTGCATGATGCAGGTGCCAAGCTGATCGTGACCGATATCGACACCGCGATTTTGGAACGCGCCAAAACCGAATTGAAAGCCGATGTCGTCGCGCCTGACGCCATCTATGATGTCGATGCCGACATCTACGCCCCTTGCGCACTGGGCGCCACCATCAATGCCGGCACCTTGGGGCGTCTGAAGTGCAAGATCATCGCGGGCGCCGCCAACAATCAGTTGAAAACAGCAGCACTGGGCGCTGATCTACGCGACAAGGGCATCTTGTATGCCCCTGACTTTGTCATCAACGCGGGAGGCATCATCAAGGTTTGCTATGACTACCTTGGCAAATCGCTGGCAGATGTGGACAGCCACGTACGGCGTATCCACCACACGCTGCTGGAGGTCTTTGAACGTGCTGACCATGCAGGCCAGTCCACCAGTGTGATTGCGGATCAAATGGCGGAGGCCCGATTCAAGCAGCAGGAAACCTGCACGGCATGATTACCCTCCCTGCCTGAGCAGCATCGCAGACCACGCGCCGCTTGATAGATCGCGCCATCCAGGTGGCGCGATTCCACATCGACAGCCTGCCTGTCACTGACTACGATTCCCACACCGCGCACACTGCCAAGGGGAAACGTATGGCAATCGATCCTGGACTCATCCTACTGGCACTTGCGCCGATTTTTGTGCTGACCATCGCCATCGAAGCCTGGTACTGGCATGGAAAACGCGCCATGTATACTTGGCGCGATACTTTGTCCAATGCAGCACTGGCCTTGATGCATCAGGCATCCGATGCCCTTTTTCTATGGGCCTTTGTCAAAACCGCCTATCTGTGGGTATACCAGCACGGTCCGCAATGGGTTGCCATGCCCAATCCATGGGGGGTGGTTTGCCTATTCATCCTGCAGGATTTCCTCTACTACTGGTTTCATCGTGCCAGCCACCGCATTCGCTGGATGTGGGCCTCGCATGTCGTCCACCACTCATCCGAACGGATGAATTTCTCGACGGCCTTCCGACAAAGCCTCACCTATCCGCTATCCGGCATGTGGCTGTTCTGGCTGCCTCTGGCGTGGGTTGGTTTTCCGCCTGAGTGGGTCATCCTGGCGGTAGGGCTGTCGCTTGCCTATCAATTTTTCGTGCATACCCAGGCCGTCGGCAAACTTGGCTGGGTCGAGTGGATCTTCAACACCCCCTCCCATCACCGGGCGCATCATGGCCGCAACCCACAATACATCGATAAGAACTATGCAGGCGTGCTGATCATCTGGGACAGACTATTTGGAACCTTTGAAGCAGAAGTCGCCCCCCCAGACTATGGAATCATCCGCCCCATCCATAGCCATAACCCGCTCCTGCTGACCTTTCATGAGTGGCGGGACATGCTCCAAGCCGCCTGGCAATATCATGATCTGCGGTTCTTGTGGAAACCGCCAGAATGGTCCCGCGATCAGCCCAATGGACAAATACCGCCCAAACAGGCCTCAGATGTTATATAACGGAACTTGACCTTGTGAGCCACCACATCAATTTGGCCCGGCACCATCATATGTACGCATTCCAAGACGTTGGTTCCACCGATGACCGATCTGACCACAAGAACCCTGGAGATGCCGAGGTTGACGTGGTTATGAGCGCCTACTAGACTTGCGCCCATGAAAAATGAACTCAACGAGCTCGAAGCCAAGATCCACCAGCTCGCGAGCCTCTGCCAGCACTTACGTCAAGAAAACAACGAATTGCGCCAAGCGCTTGAGATGTCGCAAGAGGAGAACCGCCGCCTGAATGACAAGGTGGAGGGCGCCAAAATGCGTATCGAACAACTGCTGCAATCCATGCCAGAAACCTCTGCGGAATGAAAAACCTCGACATCACCATCATGGGGCGTGATTTTCGGATCGCCTGCCCCGAACAGGAAGAAGCATCACTGATGATGGCCGTCGATCTACTCGATGGCCGCATTGAATCCATCAAGCGCGATGGCAAAGTGGTCGGCGCCGACCGCATTGCCATCATGGCGGCACTGAATATCGCTCATGAAATGCTCAGCATGAAAATGTCAGGCACGGACGTGGGCATGACGGAGTTCCGTCAACGCCTGCTACACATGCAGGAAGTCATCGACCAGGCCATGTTGGAGCAAAATCGCTTGTTCTGATTGATCGGTAACCGGCTGGTGAAAATTCATCCATCCCACCCACCAGCCACTTTCCACATGCTAACAATCTCTTACCGGCACGTCGGAAGCCATCTTCCAAAAAAACCAAAATGAAGGTTTGGGGAATGGTTCTGACGATGATAGAATCAATTCAGGTCCCCTGCGGTGTTCGTTCAAGGTCTAATATTCTTTGAACCAATATAGTAGAACTGGTTGCAAATCCTTGATGCCCTGTTGTGAGCGTCGCCCAGCGATGCACCTGATGGGTTCGGTGTGTAACCCCCTTGAACCTTACGGTTCAAGATGAAGGCCGTACGGCACAGGCGGGGGGCTTTCCTTACACAAAATGATCGCTGCTGATCCTGTCCCAGACCATCAGGTCGCCCTGCTCGAAAAATCACGATTAAGACGCGAACTCAAACAAGCCAGAGCGCGTTACTCTGCCAATCAACGACAATTTGCCGCTGACCAGCTGTTACGACGTGCGCTCAAGCATGGCTTGTTACAGCGTTACCGCCGCATTGGGTTTTATATTCCGATGCCGAGCGAGATCGATCTCTTGCCCCTGATCAACCAGGCTTTGTGGATGGGGTGCGAGTGTTACCTCCCGGTCGTGCCACCCGCCCGTAACCGGCTGATGCGTTTCACCCGCATCCATGCCGACCATGCCTGGTACCTCAACCGCTACCGCATCCCGGAAATCGCTGCCCCACAATCCCTCGGCGCTCGTCAGCTGGATCTGATCTTTGTACCGCTGGTCGGCGTGGATCAGGAAGGTTTCCGCCTGGGAATGGGTGGGGGGTTTTACGATACAACCCTGGCCTTTCGGCGGCTGCGTAGCTGCTGGAAGAAACCTGTCCTGATCGGGGCTGCGTTCGACTGTCAGCGTGTCAGCCGCGTCCCTCGCGAGCCCTGGGATATGCCATTGGATTTCCTACTCACTGAGTCAACATATACCAAATTCCGTCATAACCGCGCAAAGTAATTCTGAAACAGATATTTGCTGAAACATCAATGCAACATTCGGCATTGATAATTATCAGATCGGTTATTTAAGGAATTGAAACATGACTATGCTATTGCGCCTGCTGGCCGCGCTGCTCGTCACAATGCTCACCGTTCCCTCATGGGCGGAGCCCACATCCATCACGATCGTGCAAGTATTGGATCTATCCGGCCCCAATGGCGACACGGGGAAAGACTACATGACCGGCGCCAAAGTCTATTTCGACTCGATCAACGCCAAAGGCGGGGTGGATGGGCGACGCATCCAACATGTGTTTCGGGACGACCAAGGTAACCCTGCGCTGACCACCCAGCTGACCAATCAGCTGATTGATGATTACCAGCCCGCCGCACTGTTCGGTTATCTGGGTAATGATGGTGTGACTGCGATGCTGAATACGCCTCGCATCAATCGGAGTGGTATTCCTCTGGTTGCCCCTTACACTGGGCTCAATGTGTCTTCGGACACCACGCGTATCTTTCATATCCGAGCAGGGCTTGAGGATGAGACACGCAAGATCATCCGCATGGCCATCAACAATGGTCTGGAGAAGCTGGCTGTGTTCCATGGCAACGACAGCCTTGGCCGCGCGGGCATGAAAGCAATCGAACAGGCACTCGCCAGCGAGAAGAAACCGTTGTTGGCACATGTGGCCTACACCGGCCAGCAGATCAATCAATCCGTCAAGGAGATCTGGCAAGCCAAGCCACAGGCCGTCATTCTGGCGGCACCAACCATTGCCACTGCCAACTTCGTCCGTGAATACCGGAAGGTCAGCCCAGGCACGATGTTCTTCGCACTGTCCTCGATCAACCACCAGACCCTGCAGGAGTTCCTGGGCACGCCTCAGGCAGCACAGGGGATTGCCGTGACCACTGTGATCCCATCCCCCAGTAACCCGACCACCGCCATTGCGCGTGAGCACATCAAAGCCATGAAGATATACCGTGACGAAGCCCCTTCTTATGCTACGTTGGAGGGCTTCATCGCGGCCAAATATCTCGTCGAGGCATTGCGCAAAGCCGGCAGCCAAGATCCACAACAGGTGGCCAAGGCTCTGACCACCACCCGCCACCTCGACCTGGGGGGATACCTGCTCGATTTCAGCAGCGATGCCAAACGCGGCTCGCGTTATGTCGATCTGGCGGTCTTCAGCCGCTCTGGCGTCTTGACCAATTGATCATGACCAGCTCCCGTTTCCGTTGACGTGGCGCCACCGCCCCGCCAGCGGAAACCGGTCGTGACAGGTCACCCCTTGTCATCAGCCTCATCTGTGCCTTGTCGGCCCCCCCTATTTTGCGGCAAAGTCGTCACCCATCACCTTGATCGGCTGGCCTCGCCATGAAGCGACTAATCCTCACACTGAGCATCGCCGTGACCAACGCCAGTCTGGCCGCTGAAGCACCCCTATGGGAGGCTGGGCTGGGCGTGGCCGCCATCGATTTGCCCGACTATCGCGGCTCGGACGAACGCAGCCGTTATCTGCTTCCCATCCCCTACTTCGTCTATCGCGGCGACCGTCTGAAAGTTGATCGCAACGCGATACGAGGCGTGCTGATCGACCAGCCCACTTGGCAGATCGAGCTGAGCGGCAATGGCACGCCCCCCGTGAACAGCAAGCACAACCACGCCCGCGCCGGCATGCCCGACCTCAACCCCTTGGCCGAGCTTGGCATGGTGACCAAGCTGCGCCTGTCAGACACAAACTGGCTGGGTGCTACGCCATCATTGCATCTGCCGATCAGAGCCGCCTATACCTTGCAACGACAACCACGCTACATTGGTATGACCGCCGGTCTGCGGCTGAATCTGGATTGGCCTGCGCAGGCATCGACAGCAGGGTGGAATACGGCCCTGCAGTTTGGGCCCGGCTACAGTAGCCGCGCCTATCAGGATTATTTCTATGGCGTGGCGCCCGCCCATGCCACCAGTGAGCGGCCAGCCTATCAAGGCAGATCAGGCTATGATGGCGTGCAATTGACCTGGTCTGCCTCAAAGCGTGTTGGCCAGGTCTGGCTGGGTGCCTTTGTCCGCACCGACCATCTGCAAGGTGCCGCCTTTGACGACAGCCCGTTGCTGAAGCAACGCCACACCGTCAGCGCTGGGCTGGGCGTCGCCTGGGTGCTGGGTCAATCAAGACAGATGGTCGATGCAGCCGATTAGGCAGAGTTGCAGAGCTGCCAAGCCGCTCACTGGCAACATTTGAACAGGAGAGATTCAGCCATGCGCTACTGGCTAATGAAAAGCGAGCCCGACGATTGTTCAATCGATGATCTGGCGGCATTACCCAATCAATCGGTCGCTTGGTATGGCGTACGTAACTATCAGGCACGTAATTTCATGCGTGATCAAATGGGGGTGGACGATCTGGCCCTGTTTTACCACTCCAGCTGCGCAGCACCCGGCATCGCAGGCATCGTGCGGATCAGCAAGAAAGCCTACCCTGATGAAACCCAATTCGACCCAAGCTCACGTTTCTTCGACCCGAAGGCGAGCCGGGACAATCCACGCTGGCTGAATGTCGATGTGCAACTTGTCCGCAAGACACGGCTGATGGCACTTGCGGAGATGCGGCAGCTACCAGAGCTGGCCACGATGATCGTCCTGCAAAAAGGCAATCGCCTATCCATCACACCAGTGGACCCGGGACATTGGCGATTCATCGAGGCGCGACTCGGCTGATGACTGACTTCCTTTCGATTTTCATGTGGGCGTACCTGGGCATCGGTATCGGGGCAGGCTTTCTCGCGGGCCTGCTGGGCGTAGGAGGCGGGCTGATCATCGTCCCAATGCTGGTTTTCTGCTTCGAGCAGCAGGGGTTTCACGATCCGCTCCACCTGGCCTTGGGGACTTCCTTGGCCAGCATTCTGTTCACATCCCTATCCAGCATTCGCGCCCATCATGGCCGACAGGCCGTCAACTGGCAGATTGTGCGGCGGATCACGCCAGGCATCCTGGTCGGTACATTTCTTGGTGCCCAGATCGCCGGAGCCCTGCCCACCACGCCCCTCAAGTGGTTTTTCATCGTGTTCATCTTTTATGTCGCGGTGCAAATGCTGTTGAATATCAAGCCGCAACCCAGCCGGGGCTTGCCCACCCTCCCAGGCATGACCGGCGTGGGATTGGGGATAGGCAGCGTATCCAGCCTGGTTGGCATTGGCGGAGGCTCGCTGTCAGTGCCATTCATGAGCTGGTGCAATGTCAAAATCCATGAGGCCATCGGAACATCCGCAGCCATCGGCTTTCCCATCGCATTGGCCGGGGCGGCGGGCTATATCACCAGCGGCTGGGCTCAGCCCAGCCTGCCAATGGGTAGCCTGGGCTATGTGTATTTACCCGCGCTAACTGGTATTGTGATCACCAGCGTGCTGATGGCCGGGCAAGGCGCCAAGTTAGCCCACACATTGCCGGTGGCGCAATTGAAAAAAGCATTCGCCGTCCTCTTGCTGGCCGTTGGCAGCAAAATGCTGGCGGACATGCTCTGATAGATCGATTACAACAACATCACGAGATACCCGACATGCGTACCCAACTCTATCCTCCCATCGCCCCTTTCAACCAAGGCATGCTCAAGCTGGATGACATCCATACCATGTATTTCGAGGAATCCGGCAACCCGCAGGGTGTGCCGGTCGTTTTCCTGCATGGCGGGCCGGGTGCGGGCTCCAGCCCCAAGCACCGCCAGTTTTTTGACCCAGCGTTCTACCGCATCGTGGTCTTTGATCAGCGAGGTGCCGGGCGCTCCACCCCACTGGGTGAGCTGAAAGACAACACGACAGGCCATCTGGTTGCTGATATCGAAGCCCTGCGCCGTCACCTGGGCATCGACAAATGGCTGGTCTTTGGTGGATCGTGGGGGTCAACCCTGTCGCTGGCTTATGCAGAGGCTCATCCAGAACGGGTGCTGGGCCTGGTGCTGCGGGGTATTTTCCTGTGTCGTGACAGTGAAATCGATTGGTTCATGCATGGCATCCGCAATATCTTCCCTGATCACTGGAAAACGTTCTCCGAGTTTTTACCTGCTGAAGAGCGGTCGGATCTGTTGACGAACTACTATCGCCGCCTGACCGATCCTGATCCGGCCATCCATATGCCTGCAGCACGGGTTTGGAGCCATTACGAGGGCGCGTGCTGCACACTGTTGCCTGATGAAAGCCTGCTTTCCAGCCACTTTGACGACGACAATGTCGCGTTGGGTCTGGCCCGCATCGAAGCCCATTACTTCATGAACAAGATCTTCCAGCCAGACAACCATCTGCTCGACAGCATTGGTCGCATCCGGCATCTCCCGGCAGTCATCGTGCAAGGGCGCTACGACATTGTCTGCCCCCCGATCACCGCGTGGGATCTCCATCAAGCCTGGCCCGAAGCAGAATACATCGTTGTGCATGATGCAGGCCATGCGGCGTGGGAGCCAGGCATATGCAGCGAACTGGTCAAGGCGTGCGAGCGATTCAAGGAAACGCTTGCATGACACTATCGACACGCTGGGCAGTGCCGGATGACTGGCCTGCAGTCGCATTGTTCCGATACGAAAGCAGCCTGGCCCATTTCGAGCATATACCAGAGGTGTTTGGCCATCTGCCCCCGAGGCCGATGGATGAGCAGTCGGTGACGAACTGGATGGCCAAACATCAACTCACAGTCAGATTGGCCTGCGCAGGCCCCACACCTGTCGGCTTCTGTGTATTGCGCTGCCATCAGCCCGACTTGCCTGGCTTCGCGCCTTTCGGTCAGATCATGGATATCTTCATCGCACCCGCCTACCGGCGGCAGGGGCTGGCCGGCACCTTATTTGCCGACATGCGTCACCATCTGGCGACGCAGGGCATTCATGAGCTGGTGCTGGATGTCTATGACTACAATCAGGAGGCCAAACGGCTCTATCAACGGCTCGGCTTCATCCCGATCAAGCAGACCCTGTCATTGTCTTTTTGATGCAAAACGCTGCTGGTGCAGATCAGTTGTCTGCCGCTTCAACCCTGTCGGGCAGGGCATCCGGTTCCGTTGAGGTTCTCCTCATGGCATGCCCTGCACCGGTCTTGCTCCCAAAACCAATTCAGCGCAAGCTATGAAACCGTATCCACCAAACTCAGGAGAAGTGCGATGTTGAAAGGCTATGGCATGTCCCTTTCCGGCAACTGCTACAAGGTCAAATTGGCCTTGACCCAGCTTGGCCTTCCGTTCGAGTGGCATGAGGTTGACCTGCGTGGTGGGGAACAACGCACGTCGCAGTTCCTGCGCATGAACCCCAATGGCAAAGTGCCGGTCTTGCAGATCGATGAGCAGACCTTTCTGCCAGAGTCGAATGCCATTCTGTACTACTTGGGCCAAGGCACGCCGCTCATGCCGCAAAGCAAGCTGGAACAGGCACAGGTGATGCAATGGCTGTTTTTCGAGCAATACAGCCACGAGCCCTATATCGCCGTTGCACGGTTCATCGTCAAACTGGCGGGCCGCCCAGCCAGCCGGGAACAAGAGCTGCAGAATTGCATCGTCAACGGCTATAAGGCGCTGGACGTGATGGAACAACATCTGGCCAGACATAATTTCTTTGTCAGCAACCAGTACTCGATCGCAGACATTGCACTCTATGCCTATACTCATAAGGCAGAGGACGGTGGCTTTTCGCTGGACAACTACCCCGCTATCCGGGCTTGGATGAGCCGGGTCACGCAACAGCCAAAGCACATTCCGATGTAAGAAGCGGCTTGCAGAATCGAGCGCGGCTGTCAGTCGGTGGCGAGCAGCGCGGGGGCCACCATGTATCGTAGGCTCCCGAGCATTGCCCAAAGCCGGCTTCCAGCCATATTGCAGATCGCTTCCAGGTGGCCAGGCCTTCGCCGGGGCTCCCCTCCCACGTCGTCGCTTGTTGACCACCCCCTGATAGCCGCTGCTTCGGCAAGACCGTCGATTCCTGGCTTGCCCGCATTCTCATGAGGTACACACCATGAAGCCTGTACTCCTCACTGCACTCTGCCTCTGCTGTCAATTGGCTTGGGCAGATGCCAATGCCGATTTCAATATGGCCAAGCAGAAGATCGATGCCGATTACAAAGCCGCCCTGACAGCCTGTGGTGAACAACCAAAGGCAGAACAGGCGGCATGCAAGCGCGAGGCCAAATCCACCATGCAGGCCAGCCTGAGTGATGCGCGCAAGCAAAAGGAAGCCGATGCCAAATGCCGCGATTGCGGTACCGTGATCAGTGCCAACACGTATGAAATCAAGGGCGAAGGCTCCGCGCTGGGTGCCGTTGCCGGTGGCGTGGCGGGTGCGCTGCTGGGCAAGCAGGTCGGTAAGGGTGATGGCAATAAAGTCGCCACCGTAGCCGGGGCGGCGGGCGGCGCCTATGCCGGTTATAAACTGGAAGAGCACATAAAGACCAAACAAGCCTATGAATACGAGGTCAAGCTGGCCAATGGTAAAACCGTGACCATCCGCCCGGAGCCCGCTCACGAACAAGCCCAGTTCAAGGCTGGAGACAAAGTGAAGGTAAACGGCCAGGCCATCCAGGCGCGTTAGGGTGGTATTGGCACGGTTGCATGGTTCACGTTGAAATGCATGGTATCGACAGACCGCCCCACCATTCGATTCAACGCAGGCAGCCAAACCATGCCAGTGCAGCCCGGACATCACTGCGAGGAGCCTTCTGCCTTGCGTAGTCGCTATTCGTTCCGACACGGCTTTGCATGGTGCCGGTGGTGCGGTGTGGGGCTGGTGGCCTTGGTGGCATCAAGTGCGCTCTGGGCCGCCTCTCCCTTTGCAGACCGGGATTTCAGCCAAATCGACCAATATGTGTTGGCAGCGCCCACACCGACCATGGAGTCACCTGAGACCCTGGCCCATTATTTGAGCCAGGGTGCCAGAGATGATGTAGATCGCGCCAGAGCCATTTTTCGATGGTTGGCAGAAAACATCGAATACGATACCGATGGCTTTTTCTCTGGCCACTATGGTGATCTGAAACCCGCGTCGGTACTCAAACGACGCAAGACCGTGTGCTCCGGGTACACCAATCTGTTCACGGCATTGGCCAAGCTGATGGGGCTCAATGTCACCACCATTCGGGGCTACGCCAAAGATGTCGCCCACAGCGACGGCGAGCCCTTTGAGGATGCCAATCATGATTGGATCGGCATCCAGCTGGGCGATCACTGGTACTTGATCGAGCCCACTTGGGGAGCGGGCGGACTCGACGACGCCGGGCGTTTCAGGAGGCAATTCTCACCACAGTACTTCCTGATCGAGCCTGCCGATCTGGCTGACACCCATTTTGCGCAAGAGCCACGCTGGCGGGCGCCAGGTCAGACCACGCTGGCGGAATTCGTCAAACGAATTCGCCCCTTTGCGGCGTATTATCAGTATCAGCTAGGCAACATCAGCGCATTGGACTATCGCATCCAGGTGGACTGCAGCGGCTGGCGGGTCACCCTTACCACACCCGAGGATGTCTATCTGACAACCAGCCTGGAACAAGGTGATCAACACTTTGAGCAGCAGACCTTCATTCAGCGGCTAGGTGGGCGGCATCATATTCTGGTCAATGCACCGCAAGCGGGCGAGTATCTGCTACGTATTTTCGCCAAGCGCAAGCATGAAGCTGGGCATCAGTTTACCCAGGCACTACGCTATCGGCTGGTCTTTGCCCAAGGCAGCCCATTTCTGTTTCCTGTGCACTTTGTGACACTACGGGAACATGCTGGCACGCTCATTTCGCCGCTACGCAGTGATTTGACTTTGCATGACACGGTGGATTTTGCAATTGGGCTGCCCACTGCCCGCGAGGTTTCGGTGGCAACTGGCAACAGCCCATGGGTCAAGTTGACCCGCCGCGCTCATGGTGTGTATGAGGGCAAGGCAAAGATCAGTGGGACAACACTGCTTTTAGCCAAATTCAATGATTCGGATGACCAGTATTACAATCTGGCCAGTTTCACTGCCACCAGCCAAGTTCAACCGACGGGGTTCACAACCTGCCAACCCGGTCAGGAATAGCCTTATTCCACCTGCTGGGTGTCAGGTTGGCCGACACGCGCCATCAATCTGCCATAGGCAGCCACCACTTCTTCTAACGTCAAGTCGGCTACCTCTTTACTGGGTGGCTGCAGTATTTCGAAGGGAACGCCCCAGGGGTGCCAGACCTGAGCATCCGACAGACCAAAGAAGCAGACAATCGGTTTACCCAGCCCAGCAGCAATGTGCATGGCACCACCATCTGAACAGATCACCTCATCGGGTAAAGCCATGCTGCCAATCAGCTCTGGCAAGGTTTCTGTGGGGCATGGGAACAAAGGCAGGCCCGACAGTGCGTTGATGATGGCGGCAGCCTTGCCATCATCGCCCGGGTGGAGGGGATTGTGCTCATCCCCTGGCGACCAGAACAACATGATGCCACATCGCTGATGCTGGTAAAGGTGACGTGCCAAAGCGATGAAACGCTCAGCAGGCCAACGCTGGCTCGGCTTTCTCGCGCTGATATGCAAACCGATCAATTTCATACCCGCCCGATAGCTTGCATGGGCGTTCAGTTGCTGCCGGGCGATCCGTACCTGATCCGGGTTTGGCACCAGTGTCAACCGCTCGGCTGGTTTCTCCACCCCAAGCGGGACAGTCAACGGTGCCATCAACTGTACACAGTGTTGGGCAGCCGTCGGCACCTTTTGCGGCAAATCGATGGCGGCGGTCGGCAGGCCATCTGGTGTAAATCCAATGATGTGCTTTGGCAGCAGCCGCTTGGCCATTCCTGCCGCACGGCCAGTGAACCCGTTACCAGCCAGGATCACATAATCATACCGATTGCGCAGTAGCCGGACATAAAGTGCGAAACGTCGCCATAAGTTGGTCAGTACATATTCACCCTCGGCCCGATGTTTGCCTTTGGTATAGGCGAACACGCTATTCAGATGCGGATTGTGCGCCAACACGGCGACGTTATAGCTATTCACCAATGCATCGATCTGCGCAGCAGGAAAGCGTGCTCTCAGGCTGGCGATCATCGGTGTAGTGCAGACCAGATCGCCAATGTTGTCGCGGCGAATGATCAATATACGGAGGGTGTCAGATGCTTCCATGTTGTTCAGATGGTACGCTGCTGTATGAAGACCAGCGCACTTTCAACCCGCTTGACGAAGGCATCAAACGAGAATTGTTGTAAATGTTCAGGGCACTCCAGTGGCCTGGGAAACGAAGCAGCTGTTGTCAGCATCGACAGCAGGCGTCGGAAATCCGCCCCCCCATCCTGCCTGGGGTCCTGATAGAGAAATCCCGTCTTGCCATGTGCAACCGTCTCGGTAAAAGGTGCAGCATTCACCGCCAGCACCGGTGTGTTACAGGCCTGTGCTTCGATCAGGTTCAAGCCCAAGGCCTCTTTTTCCGGCAAGCCGGACATCACAAAATCAAGCTGCCGATAGACAGACGCCACATCCCGCTGGTGCCCCCAGTAGCGGACACGGTCCGCAACCGGTTTCAATGCGCGCTGCAGATCCCGAACAGAGGCATACCCACCGGCACCGAATACTTCCAGCCGGACATTGGGAAACTCGCCCAATATGGGTGCCAACAAGGTGAACAACTGTGGGAACTGTTTGATCGTGGTCAGCCGGGAAACGATGCCCAATGTCAAACCAGGTTGCTTTTGGTAACGTTGCCGACGGATGAATGGCTCAATCCAAGGCTCCATCTTGGCAAATAGACGATCACGCCCTTTGCGCATGTCCCAGTCATAGCGGGAAGTGGCCAGGATTGGCTGGGCGCTCGCGCCACGAAGCCTGTCCAGATCTGCCACGCCCAGCAAAGGCTGGTCAAAACAGTGTTTGACACCTATATCATGCAAGCTACATCGCACGTAGTCAGAAACCGCCAATACCCCTCGATACTCCTGAAATTCAAGCGGGCTACGTCCATACGATGGCATATGAGCAATGCCAAATAGGGGGCATTTGGCCCTGACCGCAGCCATGGCAGTCCCGCCCATTGCACCATGGGTCAACACCTGCTCCCCAACAGGAATATGATTGGCGATATCTTCAGCAGACAGGACAGGCACCAGGATAGCGTTGGACAGATCCATGTCTTGCCAGCATGTCGCATCTGCAGGCACCACCAGCCGTGTCCGCCACCCCAGCTGGGCCAGGGCTGCGGTCAGGAAGCGGGTATAGACCTCCCCCCCACCAAACTGTCGTTGTAAATTGAGCTGGGTGATCACAGGCATCAGGCAGGCTCCTGATGTCCGACTTGAACAGCGCGCCCCCCTGTTCGATGGCTGAACAATCCCACCGCCACACCGGCCAGCATCCAGAATGCCCAGCCGACATCCCTGTGGAAGAAGTCATCCGTCTGAACTTTCATCAATGCACCGAACAGTGACATGGCCAGCGCGATACGCCAAGCATTCAGCTCGGCGTTTTCCACGCCCCGAAACAAGTACCGCAATGTGACAATCAGTAACAAGCACCAAGCCAGCAAGCCAGGCAGCCCCAACTGAACATATTTGTTCAGAAACACATTATGGGCGTGGGTATGCAGTTCTGACCCTGGCTGCTGATGAAGCTCTGGATACAACAGCTTAAAGGTTGTAATGCCGAATCCGCCACCATGCCACCAAGGATGACGTGGGTTATGTAATGTATGGGACCAGATGATCCAGCGCGGGTCGGTCCGTATCGAATGATCAACGGTAGCCACCGTATCTTGTTTGCCTTGAGCAACTATCTGCGCACGTTGCATGAACTGGTAATAGGTCAAGCCCATCGCAACCAATGTCGCGATGATGACACCTGCCACGACCATACGCCGCTTGGCACGCCCTAGACGTGGCATGATCATACTGGCAGCAACCAAGACCTGGACAGCCACCACCAGAAAACTGGCACGATTCGCAGACAGGATCAAAGCCACCACACTGCCGATCAACAGCCATATCGCCACCCAACGAGATTTACCCGGCGAGCCCAATGACAACAGCAAGATAGGTATGGTCATGACCAGGTAACTGGAAAGCTTGCCCACCCCGACCAGATACCCACCCACCATGTCCGGCAGCAGCCCGGTTTTCAACCATTGAAGACTTGCGAACAGGCCGACATCGATCAATATCACCGCTGTCATCAACCAGGCAGCGCGGCGCACCCAAACCAAGGCAGGCTGGCGTCCAAACCAATTGATGCCAATCAGAAAAGCCAATAACCCATGTAGCAGCTCGGATTTGATGTCTCCCAGGCTCTCATTGAAATCGACAGCCCAGATCAGTGACAGCACCACGGCCACCAGATAAATCGACCATGCCCGCCAAGTTGGAAACCGGGCGGGCCAGTTCAACCTGTAAAACCCATACAGACTGATGAGGATCAGTGTAGTAGCGCAGAGATTACGCAAAACCATGGTATGAGCAAACGGCAAAATCGCCATCAGCACCATTGCAACCGGCAGCCCCCAACCTGTCCAGGGGTCAGTCGGACAAATACGTCCAGATGTTTTCAACATATACACTTCACTTTGCATTGACTGATGCTTTACATGCATCCAGATCCAGCTGGCGTTATCTATCGCCACCCCAGCCCGTTACCATCGGGCCGGATCAAGAAAGGGGGCCATTGTAACTCAACTGCCCCTCGCCTCCTGTGTCAGGATAGAGCCAATACCAAGCCCAATCCAGCCCAGGGTGGCGAGAAGGGTTATGCTTTTCGAAAGAAATATGGTAAAAGTCGTCAGGGTCGATCCAGGCCGTTGCAAAATGCATCCATCACAACTGGATCAAGGTTTGATCCCGCAACATTGCCTGATCAGGTCATACCCTGCCTACCCCGCAGCCCATTGTATAGGGACATATATTTCAGAATTGAAGAGGTTGAACCCCCCACACACCCAAAACTGAAACTGATCCCCGAACATCATTGACCGATACCCGACGATTGCACCGGTAGTGTAGCCGCCTTCCATGGACATTTTTTACCCGTACAACGAAATCATCCCGACACGCAAAGCGCATGACGCCTATATCTGGCGCAATTGTGCTTCGCTTGCGGCTGCGGGCGCGAACGTGACCCTGGCTTGTGGTAAACAGAGCTTGGCCCCAGATAGATTGGCCACGTACTACCAAACCCCTCGGGCTGACCAGTTGCAGGTGAAGACTTTTCCGATTCTCAGGCGAAATCTCGGGTTGCCCTGGACTTGGAATTATCTGTTCAATTTTGCGATCCAACGCCACCTTCTGCGCCATCGACCAGACCATGTGCTGTTCAGCGTATTCAAGCAGGGACGCTTTCATTTG
Organism: Chitinivorax tropicus; assembly: GCF_014202905.1. Lineage (NCBI taxonomy): Bacteria > Pseudomonadati > Pseudomonadota > Betaproteobacteria > Chitinivorax > Chitinivorax tropicus. The sequence goes on from NZ_JACHHY010000002.1 coordinate 43,539, forward strand.
TCCCGTCGTCTTGACGGTATCAAGTACATTTATGAAGTTCATGAGCTGGCTTGGTTTCCAGGTATGGCAATGGATCATTCGACACACTGGAAAATCCAGGTTGAACGAGACATGCTTGCGCAGGCTGATCTCATCACGACGACAACTGACGCATTACGCGACATCCTGTGCAGCCCGCCCTACTCACTGACCAATCCCATCGTGGTGGTTCCTCTTGCGATTGAGCCCCCCCTGATCACCCCGCCAATTGAGCTGACACAGCCCTTGCATGTGGTCTATATCGGTCAACTCTACGAGGAGCAGGGCATTGAAGACTTGGTCAAGGTGATCATAGGCATGCCCGGCATCCACCTGACCATTGTCGGCGGTCACCCACAAGATATCCAACGTATCCAGGCAATTGTGCCGGATCATGCTGTTGAACGGATCAAATTCACAGGATTTGTAGAGCCCGCCAGGCTGCCCGCCATAGCAGCCAGTGCCCATGTGCTGGCGGCGCCTTTCCGTGCATGTGGCCGCATGCCCTATGTCGCACATACCAAGCTGAACGAATACATCGCATGGCGCCGCCCGATTTTGGCGCCAGATCTACCCATTGTCCGAGAACACTTTCCTGAGTTGAGTGGCTTGGCCAGTTATCAGGCAGATGACCTGCAGTCGATGACCCTGGCGCTACAGCAACTACAGAACCCCGACACTTGGCAGGAAAAAATGACCAATTGCCAAGCCACGCCGATCAATACTTGGCACGCACGCGCCGAACGTTACCTGAGCATTCTGAAAGGGCTTTGAATGGCGCTTCGTGTCGCAATCGTCATCCTCAACTGGAATGGTCGAGCCGACACCATCGCCTGTGTCGAATCGGTGTTGGCAAATGACCACGAAAACTTCTTTGTGGTCGTTGCTGACAATGGGTCAACGGATGACTCCGTCAGGGCTCTGCGTCAGCAATTTCCGCATATCACCCTCGTCGAGAATGGCGACAATCTTGGATTCGCCGCCGGCAACAATCGCGGAATCGAGGCTGCATTGGCTGCCGGGGCTGAAGTAGTCGTTCTGCTCAACAATGACACCATCGTTGCGCCAGACTGGCTCTCAAATTTGGCTGATGCGGCCAATCAATTGGCGCCCGGCAGCGTACTGGGAGCCAAGATCTTTTACAGCCAACAGCCTGAAGTGATCTGGCATTTCGGTGCGCATTGGCAAGCAGACAAAAGCCGTTTTCAGATTCTGGGCCGGGGCCAGACCGATCACCAATGGCCTGATTTACAGCCGGTTGACATGATCATTGGCTGTTGTATGTGGATTCCACGTGACACTTTGCAAAAAGTCGGCTTGCTGGAGCCCAGCTTTTTCCTGAACTATGAAGAAACCGACTGGTGCTGGCGGGCCAAACAAGCTGGGGTCACCTGTTACTCAGTTCCACAGGCCCATCTTTGGCATAAGATTTCCGCATCGTTTGTGGGTAAACCACACAATGCCTACTTCATCTTCCGCAATCGGCTACTGTGGCTGGAACGCCAATTCTCTGGGTTGGAATATCTGCGCCACTACTGCAGGATGGCGCTGTCTGAGCATTTGAAAATACGACGAAAACTCGCCTTGCGTCTTTTGCAAATCCAGTTGCTCAAGCTGCTTGGCAAGCAACCTGCCACTCAAGTGGCAGAGAAGGTAGCGTTCTATCGTGCGGCATTGATGGGCGTACAGGATTATCGCGCCCGCCGTTTCGGTAACTGCCCGCCACAAGTCTTGGCGCTGAGCAAGACCACCCCACCCAGTCAAGTAGGATAGCGACCGCTCAACAGAGTCATCGCTGCTTCCACCACGGTTTCCACCATTATGCTGGCCATGCTGACTTGGCCAGAGCGCCCCTCTGGCGGGGTTTCCTGCTGGATGGCCACCAGCTGAGGATGTTCCTGTGGTGCCAATTGCCAGGCTGGATGCATGCAGTGGTATAACGCAATCATCGGGATCTTCAATGCACCAGCGATATGGGTCGGCCCGGTATCCACGCCAAGGTATAAATCCAGCTTGCTGATGAGCGCAGCACTTTGTCGGAGGCTGAGCTGCCCTACAAAGGAGACAAAAGCGCCCGCCAGCTCTGTCTCGAATCGTCGAATTTTGTCTGCGCCCAGGCTCCCACCAAACAGCATAAATCTGGCCTTGGGGTAACGCGCTCGGATCACCTTGGCCACTGCAACAAAATGCTCCGTCGGCCAATCTCGATAAGGTTTGGTTGGAAAACTCTCGACCACCAAGCCGACCAGCGGCTGAGCATCAACCAAATCATATTGTGCAAGCTGGCGGGCCGCCCACTGGCTCTCCTCAGTGCTGACCACGTAGTTGAGCGCTCTCGTCTTGGGTGAGGCCCCCACGGCCAATGGCAGCAACAGATGCAGATCCACTGCTGTCATGTTCGCCATGTCCGGGAACGCCACCGCAGTAGCCAACACGGCATTCAAGCTTTCATCTTGCTGACGGAACGCAACGACCGACTTGGCCACGCGCAATGCATATTTCACCAGGGGCTCATCAAAACCATCCACCACGGCCAGATCATAGTGATGACGGCTGAACCAGCCTTTGAAAGGTGCAACCTTTTTGGTAATCCGCCCGACTTGGGCCAGTGTTGGCAGGTTTTCCAGCAATTCCGCCCGTTTCGGGTGCCCCAGAAAGGTGATCTCCGCATCAGGAAATCTCCCCGCCAAGGCATCCATGACTGGTGTGCCCAACAGGGTGTCACCAATGCGCGATACATGGATCACCAGTATCCGCTTCACCTCATTGACATCAATGTCCAACAACGACGCGCTCAAAAACATGCTCCATCTTGTCGATCATGCGCACAAAATCAAAACGTTCGAGTGCAGTGGCTCTGGCCTGCCGACCCATCTCCATCGCCAAGGCCGGGGTCTGCAGTAGTTGGGTGATTGCCTGCAACAATGCGGTGGAGTCCTTGGTAGGCACGATCAAGCCGTTGTTGCCGTGGGAGATGGCCTCAGTAATCGAACCCACATCTGTCGTGATGATGGGCAACCCGACGAACATTGCTTGCAACATGGCCTGTGGCACGCCTTCATTGGCCCAGGATGGCAGGACGAAACAGTCCAGGGCTTGCAACCAGGGCACCACATCCTGCTGATTACCCGGCATCAATACCTGGCCGCTGATGCCGAGTGATTCGGCTAAAGCCCGCAAATTGTCATACTGTGGGCCATGGCCGACCATCACTAGCTGTGCTTGGGGGTTCTGCAACTTGGCAAAAGCCTCCAGCAGGAAGGAATGACCCTTCCAGCCACGCATGGTGGCCACGATGCCGATGATCGGGCCCTGGCCTAACCCCAATACCTGTCGAGCCATCTGTTTATCACCCGGCACGAATCGCTGTGAGTCGATCCCTGTGGTCACGGACAGAATGCGTTCCGGGTCGTATCGATTCTCTCGAATCAAGGTCTCACGCAGCCTTTCACCGGTCGTCACGATAAACTGGGTCGCCTCCTGATACAGCCAGCGGGTTGAACCTTTGTTGTTGATGGGGGCAGAAATATGTCTGGTACGCACGATGGGAGGGGCTCGGCGCAAAGTCTTGCACGCCAGAGCGGCCAGCCAGGAATCCGTTGAGCTATGCGTATTGATCACGTCTACATGTTGTTGTTGCAACCAAGCCCGCAGTGCCAGCAGCCCAGGCAATCGCTTCTTGCCAATGGGCAAGGCATGGGCATCCAGACCTCGTTCTTGAGCCTCTCGGTAGATATTGGATTCTGCAGGGCAGATCAACATGGTGCGATGGCCACGCGCGTTCATGCCTGCCATCTCAGTGAGAATCCGGATTTCTTGCCCACCCCACCCGCAAGAGGCTTCGGTATGCAGAATCGTCAACGGTTTTTGCATCAATCTCTTTCCATACAGGCACCCCATGCATCAGTCGCTGGGGCAGGCTCACTCATGTGCTTTGGTAATTTCAGGGCTCGCGGAACTGCATCTGATACAGCAGCGCGTAATGTCCGCCAAATTTGAGCAACTCGGCGTGGGTCCCCACTTCGACGATCTGGCCCTGATTCATGACCATGATCTTGTCGGCTTTTTCAATAGTTGATAGACGATGTGCAATCACGATGGTGGTTCGATTCTGCATCAAACGCTCCAATGCTGCTTGCACCTGACGCTCGGACTGGGTATCCAGCGCCGATGTCGCCTCATCCAGAATCAGAATCGGGGCATCTTTCAGCAAAGCCCGTGCAATGGCGAGCCGCTGCCGCTGCCCGCCTGACAAACGCGTGCCTTTTTCCCCGATCACCGTATCAAAGCCATCGGGCATCTGTTCGATGAAATCGCGCGCATAGGCCATCTCCGCAGCCTTGATGATCTTTTCTCGCGATACATCATCTCGACCATAGGCAATATTGGCGGCGACCGTATCGTTAAACAGCACCACATCCTGCGACACAAGCGATATATTGTTCCGCAAGCTCTTCAGATCGATATCGGAAAGCTGTTGCCCATCCAACCAGATCTCACCTTGCGTAGGGTGATAGAACTTCGGCAACAGGTTGACCAGCGTGGTCTTGCCGCTGCCCGACCCACCGACCAGCGCAACAGTCTGGCCAGGGCGGATGGTCGCCGTGATATTGGATACAGCGGGACGCTCCCCTTCGCGATAGCTGAAGCCGACATCGCGGAATTCAATCTGCCCTTTGGCACGTTGAATGACATGCGTGCCGCTATCGACTTCCGGTGGCGTATCAATCAATTCAAATACAGATTCAGCTGCAGCCAACCCCCGCTGCAATGCATCCGATACGCCGGTGATCCGCTTCAGTGGGGCAAACAAGGCAGCCATGGCGCCCATGAAGGCAACAAAGCTACCTGCCGTAAAGCTACCACTGGCCGCACGCGTGCTGGCGAAGTAGATGATGATCGCCAACGCGACCGCAATCATGAACTGTGTCACGCCAGTATTGGCAGAGGATGCAGCCGTCTGCTTGACACCAAACCTGCGCAGCTTATCCGCCAGCACTTTGAAGCGGGCGCGTTCGTATTCTTGTCCACCGAAGATCTTGACGATGCGCTGCCCTTCGATTGCTTCCTGCAACACCTGAGTGACTTCGCCTGTCACCTGCTGTTGGCTGTGGGACAGACCGCGTAGCCGTTTGGCGGTGATACGGATGCTCAAGGCAACGATGGGGATCACGGTGAAGCAGACCAGGGTCAACTGCCAGTCGGTGTACAGCATCAGACCCAACAACCAGATGACCAAACTGCCATCGCGTACCGTGACGGTCAGCACATTGAAACCTGCCTGGGTCACATTGTTGACATCGTTGGTGATGCGGGTCATCAAACGACCCGAGCCTTGATCATCAAAGTATCGGACCGGCAGGGTCAACAACCGATCAAACATTTCATAACGCAGGTCGGTGACAATACGTGACGATAACCAGCTGGAACAATAGTCATTGACGAATGTGGCCACCGCCCGCAACAGATACAGGCAGATGATGGTGGCCGGGAGTACATAGAGATCGACATTACGCTTGGCATGGACGAAATTTTCATCCACCAGCGGTTTCATCAACGATGTGAACGCCGCCTCTGTGCCAGATGCCACCAACATCGCCACCAGCGAGATGGCGAACACTTTCCAATAAGGCCTGGCATACCGCAGCAGACGAAAATAAAGCGCACGACTGTTTTGTTTAGAGTTGGTGTCGGACATGCCGGATCAACATTCTGAATAATCGGCGGATTATACCGGAACAGCACGCCCGGGCCTATGCAAACCGGGCGGCCCGATAAAAGACCATCAGGACGACCTCGCAAGCAGTGCCTGATACAGCGCCGTCATCTCAGCAGCCATCTTCTGCGGTGTCATGGCCAATACCCACTCACGCGAGGCCTGGCCCATCACCTGCGCTTGAGCCGGATCGCACAGCACCTGCATCGCATCACGCAGACCGCCGATGTCCAAGGCATCCCTTACAAAGCCTTGTTTTCCTTCTTCAATCAACTCCGCTGCGCCACACTTGGTGCTGGTGATCACTGGCAGCCCACAGGCCATGGCCTCCAGTACCACATTCGGGAAGGGATCATACAGGGTGGGTAATAGCAGAGCATCTGCCGCCGCATAATACGGCTTCACGTCCGGTTGCGCCCCGACGAAATGGCAGCGCTGTGCTACCCCCAATGCCCTCGCCAACGCTTGATAATGAGCGGCCTTCTTGTCATGGCCGACCAGAATCAGGTTTGCCTGGCCACCCAGCGCAGCCAGGGCGCGCAATGCCGAGGCCACACCTTTGCGTTCGAACCCTGAGCCGACATAGATGAACACTGGCAAATGGTCGTCGATCTGCAATGTCGCCCTGAGCTTGGATCGATACGCCACACGCAAGCCGGGGTGGAATTGCTCGCTGTCGATACCGCTGTAGATCACATGCAACTTGCTTTCGGGCAGGCCAAAGTCCTGGCGAATCTCCTCCGCTACCATCTTGGAATTGCAGATCACGGCCTTGAGGCGGGCGCTGGTGAACATGGCCGCCTCAGCATGTAACACATAATGATGATAGGGGTTCAACCACAGTTTGAGCCGCCCCCAGCGGCCCATGACCCGCCCGCGTTGACGTAACCATTCCCGATGCACGCCATCGCCAGCCCGGTACACATCACAGGCTGTCAGTCGCTCATGCGATTGCACCAGATCGAACCCCTGCCCCTGCTGGGCCTTGGCCACCGCCCGCGCAAAACTCCAGTCCCGCCAGACATTGCCAAGGTAGAACGGATTCACCCGGATAGCAGACATGCCTTCCAGCTTTTCCCATTTGCGAGTCAACAGCGTCACGCGCGCGCCGCCCGCCGACAAGGCCGCAATCGCACGTGACACAAACCGCTCAGCTCCCCCAGCGGCATTGTATTTCTGACGGATCAGTGCGATGTGAGGGGGTGTCGGGCTCATGGTGTAGGTCTGTTTGGGTCTCTGATCTGGGCCGATCAGGCACCAGATGTACTAAGGAATGTGGTTGAAAAGGCCGCGAAGCCTATCATTTCGGCACCGCCGATCATCAAGCCACTCAGCTGGTGCGTTGCAGATGCAACAAGTGGCGTGTGGCCTGGGCAACCTGATCAACGCTGATGGCATCCAGGCATTCACTGCGCTTTCCGCCGCCACATCCATCCTTCCCACAGGGGCGGCAGGGGTGGCTCGATGTCAGCACCTGCCTGGCCACCTGCCACGGTGCCCATTCGATATCGCCACTGGGGCCGAATAGCGCCACCGTTGGCGTCTGCATTGCCGCAGCAATATGCATGGGGACGGAGTCCATGCCGATGAACAAGCGGGCTGCCTGGGTCAGCGCCGCCAACTCTTTCAGATTAAGCTGGCCCACCAGATTGATGACCGGCTTGGTCAACTGCTGCTCGATTTCAGCCACCAATGCACGTTCTTTTTCATCGGGCGCACCAGTCAGCACCACTGTTTCACCCGCTGCCGTGAGTTGATTGATCAAGGCGGCCATCTGATTGGCAGGCCAGCACTTGAACAGCCAACGAGAGGCCGGATGGATCTGAATGAATTCACGCTCTGCCAGACCATGTTGCGCCAAGAGTGCTTGCACTTTGGTCGTTGCAGCCTCGCCAGGAACCAGCACCAGCTTACGTTCGTCTACATCGGGATACAGCCCCGCCCGCCGCAATGCATCCAGGTGAATTTCGACGGTATGGCGGCGGTTGCCGCCGATGATGGGATATAGGTGGGTAAAGCTTTTTCTCCAGAACCCAGGTTTGTTGGCCTGTCCGGCAATGGCCCACCTCGGTTTCAGCAATCTGGCCAGCCACGCGCCACGGCTGCTGTCGGTCAGGTGGATCAATACATCATATCGACGCGCTCGCAACCGGCGGAACAATGCCCATTCTTCCAATAGGCCAGCACCTTTACGCTGGGTCATATGCAATTGGCTGAGGCCAGGGTGCGCAGCCAGCATCGGGGCGGTATCCGAATACACTAACGCATCGATCTCCAGATGCGGGTAATGCGCCTTGAGCACGGCGATCACTGGCGATGTGAGTAAAACATCGCCATGGTGGCGTAATTTGATGATCAGGACACGACGAACCTGATCAAAAGGGATGGCATCTGGAACCATGGCAGGCGGATCACTGCACTAGAGTGCATTCAACTGGTCAAGCAGGTCGCGCATCTTATCCGAATCTTCTGCTTTCAGCATGCGATTGATGTGTTGCTGAATCTCGATCAGATCGGTATGCAATACTTTCTGCTTCACATCCAGCAAATGGGCGGGATGCATTGAGAATTTGCGCAGCCCCAACCCCAGCAGCAGGCGCGTCAAATGATGGTCACCGGCCATTTCGCCACACACCGAGACTGGCACCCCGACTCGATCGGCTGCCTTAATGGTTTGGTGGATCAGATGCAGCACGGCAGGGTGCACGGGGTCATACAGATGCGCCACGGCATCATCACCCCGGTCGATGGCCAGGGTGTATTGGATCAGGTCATTGGTGCCGATCGAAATGAAATCGACATACTTCAGGAAACTGGAAATCATCACCACTGCAGCAGGGGTTTCCACCATCGCCCCCACCCGGATGTTTTTGTTGAACGGCACGCCTTCATCAGCCAGGCTCTGTTTGGCCAGCTCCAGATGCATCAACATCTGTGATAATTCGGTGATGGAAATCAGCATCGGCACCAGCAATTGCAGGTTGCCATACTGCGATGCGCGCAGTAATGCACGTAACTGGGTGCGGAACATCTGCGGCTCGGCCAGACACAAGCGGATACCACATAGGCCAAGTGCGGGGTTGATGCTGAGATTTTCTTTTTGCCACTTGGGGACTTTGTCAGCCCCCAGATCGAGGGTGCGGATCGTTGTCGGCAATGCACCCATTTCTTCGACAACCGCACGATACGCTTCAAACTGTTCGTCTTCGCAGGGCACTTCATCGCGGCCCAGGAACAGGAATTCCGACCGGAACAAACCAATACCTGTAGCGCCGTTGGCTTTGACCTGATCCAGATCCGATGGCAACTCGATATTGGACAACAGCTCGACCGCCACGCCGTCTCGGGTGGTCGGCACCTTTCCTTTCAAGCCCTTGAGCCGCTTACGCTCTTGCACCCACGCTGTTTGGCGCTTCTTGTATTCAGCGAGGATCTTTTCATCAGGATCGACGATCACCACGCCTTGAATACCATCGACGATCAGCAGCTCACCTTCCTGAATCAGCTCGTGAGCATGATGCAAGGCCAACACCGCAGGCATGTCCAGGCTACGGGCAACAATCGCGGTATGGGAGGTGGCGCCGCCAACATCCGTCACAAAGGCCGCAAACTGGTGATCTTTGAACAACACCATATCTGCTGGGCTCAGCTCGTGCGCCACCAGGATGCTGTTCTTTGCAACCGGCACCAGTAGTCCGTTTGATCCAGGCTGGCCAGCCAAGGCCTTGAAGATGCGCTCAGTCACCTGCATGACGTCAGCACGACGTTCGCGCAGATACTCCTCTTCGATTTCGTCAAACTGGGCGAGCAACATATCAAGCTGTTGTTTCAGGGCCCATTCGGCATTGCAACGTTGTTCTTCGATCAACACTCTGGGCTCACGCGACAGGGTGTTGTCGTTCAAAATCATGATGTGTAATGACAGGAAGGAGCCCAATTCGGCAGGGGCGTTCTCGGGAATGCTGCCCCAGAGCATTTCCAGCTCTTTACGCGTGGCGCGGATGGCTTTGTCGAAACGCGCCTGCTCTGCAGGAATCTGATCAGTGGGAATTTCATAATGGGCAACGTCGATTTCCTCATGCGACATCAAATGCGCATGTCCTATTGCAATCCCACCCACTACGCCAATGCCATGCAGCGAGATCCCCATTCAGCCAATCGCTCCCATATATGAACTGTTCTTTGAAAATAGTGTAGCCACCGCTCAGACAGGTTTTTCACAACCTGCCATGGCTGTTTTATTACTCGCCCTCACCAAACTTGTCATTGATCAAGGCTTCGAGGGCTGCCATGGCCTCGGCCTCATCATCGCCATTGACTTCCAATTGCACGACTGTGCCGCGACCCGCCGCCAGCATCATCACGCCCATGATGCTTTTTGCATTGACACGACGCCCATTGCGAGACAGGAAAACATCGCTTTTGAAACGCGCGGCGGTCTGGGTCAATTTGCTTGATGCCCGCGCATGCAATCCCAGTTTATTGATGATTTCGATATCACGTTGCAGCATTACACTCCCCCGGCAGCACATAACGCACGCCCTCCAGCCCCCCTGTGATGGCCTTGCTCACCGTGACATCCAATGTTGCATTGCGATAGGTGATCGCGCGGACCAACATGGGCAGGCTGACACCGGCGATAGCCTCGATACGACCGGCTTCGATCAACCGACAGGCTATATTGCTGGGCGTTCCGCCGAATATGTCGGACATGATCAGAACGCCATCCCCTTCATCCAATTCCTGCAACATCGCCCGGGCACGAGAAAGGGCGTCCGCTGGGTCGTCCAATTTGCTGATCGCCATGGCGGCCACCCCGGACAGATCCGGGCCCAATATGTGTTTTGCACATGAGATCAGGCTGTAACCTAGCTCGTCATGTGTAATGAGTAACAAACCAACCATTATTATTCCAAATCGCGGCCTCGATCACCGCCCTGTTCAATCCGCTGTCAGCCACATGGATATTGCAACAGGCGCAACGCAGGCTGCGCTCGATCGCATGTCCAGATGGCCGATCAGACAAGCCAGCGGGTAACCCACCGGCACAATTGATTGATTCTACGCGTTTGTGCAACACAGCAGAAGAGGCGGATGATCAAGGCAAAGGCAAGACCGACGGTTTGTCATCCTCCCAATCCAACCGTTTTTGCATGGTTTCGCTGGCATGGACTTTCCCCGCAGCATCAATCAATAGGACATCCTGCACCTGGAATTGCTTCATGTAATCCCGTGCGTTGCCTGGGCCATCGATGAACAGCGGCTTGGTCAGAATATCAGACAGCAAACCAGCCTGCTCACCGGCGGGCAACACGACCGTGACTGACTGCACGCCCTGAGCCGGATAGCCTGTTCTAGGGTCGATCAGATGGTGGTATCGCTTACCCTCCAATTCGAAATAACGTTGATAGTCGCCCGATGTGCCAATGGCTTCGCCATCATTCAAGGTGATCGTCGCAATCGGGCCGTTCTTGCGAGGGTGCTGTATCCCCACCACCCAGGCACGATGGCCTTTCTTGCCCAAGGCCATGATATTGCCTCCGATGTTCAGCAACGCATTTTTGATACCCATCTTCCTTAACAGCGCGGCTTCCCGATCCAATGCCCAGCCCTTCACCACACCACCCAGATCCAGCTGATTGGCGGTGTTATGGCTGGCAATGGTTTTATCGCCAATGGCGAGGGTCTGTAAGGCGGGCTTCGCAGCCACCCACCGCTTGATCTCTGTTTCATCGGGCAGCTTGGGCTCAAAGGTGTCGGCCTGGAAACCCCAGGTGCGCACCAATCCACCGATGGCCGGGTTGAACAGGCCCTTGGACCAGGACTCGTAACGGCGGCTGTCACGCAGCAATTGCAGGAGATCTGGCGCCACCGTCTGAGGTTGGCCGCTCATGGCAAACGCTTCGTTCAGGCGCGTCACCTCCGAGGGCTGCCAGGCATGCAGCCGCTTATGCAACTGATCCAAGTCCGCCAGCACAGCCGCAGCCGCCTGTTTAGCCTTGTTTTCGTCCTCATCTTGTATGGCGATTTCAACACGTGTGCCAAAGACATAGCTTTCCTGTTTATAGGGCTCTTTTGAGCAAGCAGCCAACAGTACCAATGACAAAGCCGCCAGGCAGCGCCAGATCAGGTGATTACAAGGGTTCATACCACGGCCCTTTCGAGTGCATCGATAAACATGCCCGCTACGTTAAAGCCCATCTGCTGGGTGATTTCCTGAAAGCAGGTGGGGCTGGTCACGTTGACCTCTGTCAGATATTCACCGATTACATCCAAACCCACCAACAACAAGCCCTCGGCCTTCAAGGTCGGGCCCAGCGCCTTGGCAATCGCCCAATCCCGTTCCGACAGGGGTTGTGCCACGCCGCGCCCTCCAGCAGCCAGGTTGCCACGTGTTTCGCCCTGCTTGGGGATGCGGGCCAATGCATAGGGCACGGCTTCACCATCGATCAACAAAATACGTTTGTCGCCCTTCACGATGTCTGGAATGTAGCGCTGGGCCATGATGGTCCTGGCACCCTGCTGCATCTGGGTTTCCAGTATGCTGCCCAGGTTGGGGTCAGCAGCCGTCAGGCGGAAAATGCCCATGCCCCCCATGCCATCCAACGGCTTCAGGATGATGTCCTGGTGTGCACTCAAGAATGTACGTACTTGTTCAGGCTCACGCGTGACCAGCGTAGGGGTGGTGAATTCCGCAAACCGCAAAATGGCCAGCTTCTCGTTGTAATCCCGCAAGGCCCTCGGATGATTGAACACCTTGGCACCTTGTCGCTGTGCCAGCTCCAATAGATGTGTGGCGTAAAGGTATTCCATGTCAAAAGGCGGGTCTTTACGCATCAAGACCGCATCAAATACATGCAATGCTTGTTCCTGGGTGGTTTCCAGCCGATACCAATGTGTTTCATCGCCCGTCAGGTGCAGCTGCCTGATCGTTGCCAAGACCTGACCATCTCGAACAAACAACTCATGTTGCTCCAACACGAAGATCGCATGGCCCCGTGATGCCGCCTCCCGCATCATCGCAAAAGTCGTGTCTTTGTATGTCTTCAGGCTATCGAGTGGGTCCAGCAAAATGGCAATTTTCATAAACGCTTTCATTGATGGCGGCAACCCAGCAACCCAGGTGCCCATTTTGTATAGTGAGATTATTCATAGGTTCAGCCCACACGCCAACCACTACGACAAAAACCATGTTGACCTTCACCTCGCCGCCGCCGGAGCATGAGTCCGACCCACGCACGTTGTATCCAGCCAATCTGCTGAAAGCAGCCCTGTGCGCGTCGGGCATTCCCTATGATTATCACCCTTCGCCCGTTCGCATGCCGCAAGGGCGGGCACTGAGCGAATTGGAACTAGGGGGTAATATCAATGTAGTCTGGTCTGCCACTTCCATCGAGCGCGAGCAGCGGTTGCGGCCTGTCCGTATTCCAATCTACCAGGGGTTGATTGGTTGGCGCGTATGCCTCATTCCATACGATCGTATGGATACCTTCATGCATACCAATAACACAAACGACCTCAAACGCTTTATTTTTGGGCAAGGTCAAGACTGGCCCGACACCCGCATCTTACGTGCGAACGGCCTGACCGTTCAGGATCTGCAACGCTATGAGAGCCTGTTTGAATGGCTGCGTGATGGCTTGATCGACGCATTTCCCCGTTCATTGATAGAAGCACTGCCAGAGTTGTTCCGCCATCGAAACAAAGGGATTGAACTGGATAGACACATCGTTTTGCACTACCCCTCTGCATTCTATTACTTCTTCCACCCAGAAGATGATGCTCGGGCAAACGCTGTCGAGTCCGGCCTGCTTAAATTGATTGAAACCGGTGAGTATCACGCCATGTTACGGGCGGAATTCAAAATGGACATCGATGAGCTGGAGATCGAGCGGCGCCGGGTGATCGAGTTACACAATCCCTTGCTGCCCGCTATGACCCCTCTCGATCAGCCAGCACTGTGGTTCACGCCTGACAGCATGGTCAGCCGGTGAAGCGGGGAACACAGCAAACCCCAAAGTCACTTGTGGCCATGGAAGCGGCTGTCAGGCGCAACGGGCAGTACGGAATAGCCGCATCAGGTTAGGTCACATCACTTGGTTTTGCCCTGCGCAATATCCATGACCAGACGGGTTACCAAGTACAGACGAGGCTCGATCGAGCTGACCAGCACATACTCCGCATCAGCAGTATGGGCGCCAAAGCCTTGCAAACCCAAGCGCTCCAATACGGGGGAGCGGGTTTTCATACCGGCGAATGCCGCATCGGTGCCCCCACCATGGGCTTCGGTATCGATGATCAGCTCTTTCCCCATTTCCCGATAGATGGTCTGGGCGTGGTTGGCCATGTCGCGGGTAGCCTGTGACAACTCAAGCGGCGGACGACGACGTTCGAAGGTCAGCTCGACTTTGGCATCCGGCAGCAATTGTTTCTGGATGCGTCCACGTAATTGCTGCTCAACTTTGTCATAGTCCTCAACCCGCAACACCCGCACGTCCGCAGATGCCTTCGCCCCTGCAGGAATCACGTTGCGGGTCATGCCAGCCGTGGCGAGTGTCCAGTTGACCTTGATCCCGGTAGCAGGGTCGGACAGATCCCGCATCTGCAGCACCTGGTGCGCCATCTCATACAAGGCGTTGATTCCTTGCTCCGGCGCGGCACCCGCATGTGAAGCCTTGCCTCGCACCACCAGATTGGCCGATGCGATACCACTGGTTGCCAGCTCCAGCTTATCCGAAGCGGCGCGAGATGCCTCAAAGGAAAACACGGCGTCATGCTCGGCGCCCAGCTTGGTAATCAAACTCCGCGATCCGGGCGAGCTGATTTCCTCATCAGCATTGATCAGCACAGTCAATGTGCCGTAGTCTCGATATTTCAATGCGTTCAGCGCTGAAATCGTGTGCATGATGACCGCAATCCCTTGCTTGTCATCAGCGATACCCAACCCATAGGCTCGATCCCCCTCCACCCTGAAAGGCTGCTGTGCCAGCTGCCCAGGCTGATAAACCGTATCCATGTGGGCGATCATCAAAATCTTCTTCTTGCCTTTGCCGGTAAACGTTGCCTTGACCATCTTGCCCAGTTGGTCAGGCGTATCCTCCATCCGGTACACGTCGGCATTCGAATCCAGTAACTCCACTTTGCCGCCCAAGTCAGCGAGCTTGGCTGCTATGTGATTGGCCAGTCTATTCAAGCCCTCCAGGTCGCGGCTGCCAGACTCAATCGAAACCAGCTCTTGCAGGCTACCCAGCAAGGCCGGTTTTTCCTTGGCCACCTGCGCCAACACCGCTGCATCGGGTGCCGCGTTGGCGGTGCCCGATAGCGCGGAGAATATCGTCAGCAGTGTAAACAATCGGAATTGTTGTTTCATGCATACTCCCAGCAAAAGAATTTATTTTAAGCCGAAGGCAAGCCATCACTTCGGGGCAGGTACTACACAAACTCCAGGTCAAAAAATGAAGTCATGGAAAATTGTTCGCGCCGACCATCGAGCAGCGTCAACAATATTCGGCCAGCCCACCAAGGTGGCATGGCTCAACACTTGCTCAGGCGATAATTCAATGAAAGTCTGTTCGGGCATACAGAATGGAGAAGTTGAAAACACACTCAGGGCAGGTCAGGAGCCGGGCAGCAGCCGAATATTGGCAGGGATGCTACGCCTCGACAGGAAAGTGCGCCAAATACTTTCGACCATGCAGAAATAGCATCAAATCGTTATCTGTATTGCTTTACCATCAATAGCCATGCCAATGGCTTGGCAATGATTCAACAGCCGCTCAAAACAGCCTGTAATCACACGGTTCGGCAATTTGATAGTATTTACGTATCAAGGCAAGTATCGATAAATAATGAAATTTTTCGCAAATTTCAAAACCAATATTACAAACCTGCTGGTTCATAAATGTTAAAACGCTGACAAAACTACGAAATAGCCTTGAATTGTCCTTAACTGCCCAAAATTGTCAGTTGCCGTCATCTAGCCGAAGTCCGACGCACAACAAAAAATGGCATATAGATATGAGTGCATTGCACAAAAATTCAATTGGCATGATTTTTGCTGGAAAACGAACGTGGGATGCCCTGAACGCAGGGCTGCTACGGTCAACCCAAACCCATCAACCTGCAACCACCACTACGGGGAAACAACACTGAGCGGCTGGTAGGCAGAAGGTACGCCGGACAGGCTTGAGTGGATGGGGCGCATCAATTCCCCTTGATGCCTGACTTGGCTGGCAAATACTGTACGAATGCAGACAAGACATCTGCATGAAACGATGTCAACAGAATGTTGGTTAGGAGGCGGGCTGGATGCGCTCAGACAGCGCGGCCCAGGCCTCCCCAGGCCGTGGGGTAGCGGCGAGTACATGCCGCACCCACATTGATTACGACGCCAGGCTGGCTGTTTGCCACGTCCACATGATTTTCATCAAACCCAGGTGAATGGGGGGCTGTGAAAGTCAGTGCAGACTTGACACCTGGCACGACACGAAATAGCCGCAATGCCCCTTGTGCCCAACCTTCCCGGTTGGGCTTTTTTTTGTTCTGCGTGGATTGCCATCAAATCATTCCACGCAGATTTGAGCCGTTTGCCGACGGCTATGCAGTTGCCAGCTCGACTGGCATGGTTTGTTCGATTTCGATACTGGCGGCCAGCAACGCCAATCTTGCAACCACGCCATAGGCATAGAATCGATTCGGAGGGCAGTCTGGATCGCCATTGCAGTCTGGCATGGAGCAAGGCGAGGCAAAAGACAGGGGCTCGAAGTGCATACCAGGTGCATTCAGGTTTTCATCCACCCCACGCCCTGTGTGCACGCGGTAGAATCCCCCCACCACAAAACGATCCACCATATAGACAACCGGCTCAGCCACGGCATCGTTGAGGCTCTCAAAGGTATAGACGCCTTCCTGCACGATGACCTCATGCACTTCCTGGCCCTCTTTGATCACGCTCATTTTGTTGCGTTGCTTGCGATTCAGGCCGATCACTTCATCCGGACTCTTCACGCTCATCACGCCCATGCCATAGGTACCGGCATTCGCTTTGATGATGACATAGGGCTTTTCGGTAATACCGTATTGGCGGTACTTCTCAGTGATACGATCCAGCAATAGCTCAACCTTAGCTGCCAGACATTCCTCGCCTTTGCGCTCTTGGAAGTCGATGCCGTCGCAACGGTCGAAATATGGGTTGATCAGCCAAGGGTCGATGTCGAGCAGGCTGGCAAAGTCTCCGGCCACTTGGTCATAGGCTTCAAAATGATTGGTCTTTTTACGTGTAGACCAACCTGCATGCGGCGGCGGGAGCAGGTTTTGCTCAATGCCTTGCAGGATTGGCGGAATACCTGCCGACAAGTCGTTGTTCAGCAATACGATGCAGGGGTTGAAGCCATCGACCTTGACCCGATTGCCCTCGCGCTTGACTGGCTCCAGCAGCAGGCTGCCACCGGCTGGCAACTCAATGGTGGTCGGCTCGGTGATCTCGGGTGAAATACTACCCAGTCGGACATTCAGACCAGCCAACTTCAGCACTGCTTGCAAGGTGGCGACATTTTGCAGGTAAAAGGTATTGCGGGTGTGGTTCTCGGGAATCAGCAACAGGCTGCGCGCATCTGGGCAGATCTTTTCCAGTGCTGATTGCACGGCTTGCACACAAAGCGGGTGGAATGCCGGATTTAAATTGTTGAAGCCCCCCGGGAACAGATTCATATCCACCGGAGCCAGCTTGAAGCCGGAATTTCGCAGGTCAACCGAACCATAGAATGGCGGCGTATGCTCCAGCCACTGCGTGCGGAACCAGTGCTCGATTTTGGGCATGGCTTTCAGGATGCGGCTCTCCAGCTCAAGAATCGGGCCTTTTTGTGCAGTCGTCAGGTAGGGTACGGTCATGGAACCTGTTCTCTCGTCTATCGGCTTGCCTTGGTGTGCACAAGCCAGGGATGGAATATGGTGCGGACTATCTTATACAGGTTGGGGCACTACAACGCTTTTCAAGGCGTCGGGACAAACCCGAGGTGGACAATCGTCGATACAGTGTATTCCGACTGATACCCAGCCGTCTTGCCACCTCAGAAAGATTGTCATCGTGCCGACAGGCATCTTGGCACAAAGGCATGTGGGGCATGATGATCCACCCAATGAAATATCTGCCGCTGGCGAGCAGGGCCAGCGTCCAGACATTATCGTCGTTGGGTGTTGTCGATGGTATTTACAGCATCTCTGGCGACATCGCTACCTTCAACACCGTCTGGTCGGCTTGGTCTCGGATGCGATGGCTAATCCACCAGACGGCACCTTTGCGAATGCTCCAGCAAGAAGCATCGCCCGCCAGCAGGAAGGAGGCAACCTCACCCAGTGTGGGTTGGTGACCGACGATGACAACCGCCTGGCGACCATCCGGCCAGTCGGCTGCTGTCAGCAGGTTGGCAAACCCGCTATCCGGGTTGAGTTCCGGCAATACTTTGTAATGGCTGGTCAGCGCGCGGGCGGTCAACTGTGCACGGGCGGCCTGACTGGTCAAGACAATATGATCGTCTGGCAAGCGCTCGCGCAGCCATGCCGCCATTTTCTCCGCTTGTTTGACACCTTTTGGGGTGAGCAATCGCTGCAGGTCGTCGCCATTGGTGCGTTCTTCTGCATCGGCATGTCGCCACAGGATCAAATCCATAGGGTATCCTCGCGAGGTATCACGCTATTCCATGCAGCCATACACCTTGTCTTGCTGCATAGGGTGTTCAAAGACTGTACCGATCGGTCAGCCCGTGAATGGCAGGCTCAGGTGGAAAGCTCAGCCAGAAGCGTTTGCTGGGCAGACCGCTCTTTGCCGGCGCGCGCAGTTTTGCGGCGATAGCTGCCATCCGGCTCCATTTCCCAGGCTCGGACGTTGTCAACCAAGTAAGGCCTCAAGCCTTCGCGGATCACGCGTCGCTTGACCTTATTGTCGAGGATCGGAAAAGCGACCTCGATCCGTCCAAACAGGTTGCGGGCCATCCAGTCGGCACTAGCTAGATATAGATCTTCTTGCTTGTCGTTGTGGAAATACCAGACTCGGGTGTGTTCGAGAAAACGGCCAATGACCGAGCGGACGTTGATGTTTTCCGACAGGCCGGGCACCCCGGGTCGAAGCGCGCAAACGCCACGAATGATCAGGTGAATCTTCACGCCGGCCTGCGATGCCTTGTACAGCAGGTCGATCACCTTGGGCTCAAGCAGGGAGTTCATCTTGGCGATGATGGACGCGGGCCGTCCGGCTTTGGCGATATTGATTTCGTTGTTGATTGCCAGGGCCAGGCGATCAAACATGGTGAAAGGGGATTGCCAGAGCCGTTTCAACTCGCTGGCATGACCCAGGCCAGTCAGCTGCAGAAAAACATCATTCACATCGGCGCAAATCGACTCGTTGCAGCTGAACAGACCAAAATCAGTGTACAGCTTAGTCGTTCTCGGATGGTAATTACCCGTTCCCAGATGCACATAGCGGCGGAGGCGGTCGCTCTCACGGCGCACGATCATCAACATCTTGGCGTGCGTCTTATAGCCGACCACACCATACACCACATGCGCTCCCACCTCTTCCAGCTTAGCCGCCCAGTTGATATTGGCCTCTTCATCAAACCGAGCCATCAACTCCACGACGGCAGTCACTTCCTTACCCGCACGGGCGGCGGCAATCAATGCTTCCATCAAGGCCGAATCAGTACCTGTGCGGTAGACGGTCATCTTGATGGCAACAACATGTGGGTCACTGGCCGCAGCCTGCAACAGCTCGATAACCGGGCTGAAGGACTGGAATGGATGGTGGAGCAATATGTCACCATGCCTGATGGCCGAGAAGATGTCCGGTACCAGCTTGAACTCTTTCGGCTCAGAGGGGATAAATGGCGGGAATTTCAGGTCTGGCCGGTCTACCTTGTCTGGCACATTCATCAATCGAACCAGATTGACCGGGCCATCGACGCGGTACAGGTCTTCTGGTGCAAGCTCGAATTGCTCCAGCAGAAATTCGATGATGTGTGCTGGGGTGTTGTCCGCCACTTCCAAGCGCACGGCATTGCCAAACTGGCGATGCACCAGCTCGCCTTGTAATGCCACACGCAGATCTTTCATCTCTTCTTCATCAACGGACAGATCCGTATCACGCGTCACGCGGAACTGATAACACCCATTGACTGACATGCCGTTGAAAAGCTCGTCAACGTGCGCATGCAATATCGATGACAGGAAAACAAAGCCGAAACTGGCCCCAGAGATTTCTCGTGGCATCAGGATCACACGCGGCAGGATACGTGGCGCCTGGACGATGGCGATACGTGACTCCCGGCCAAAGGCATCCCGACCATCCAGCTCCACCACGAAATTCAGGCTCTTATTGAGCACGCGTGGAAAGGGGTGGGATGGGTCAAGGCCAATGGGGGTCAGGATGGGTGCCAGCTCGCGAAAGAAAAATTCGCGTACCCACGCCTTCTGCTCGTCGTTCCAGTGAATGCGGCGGATGAAGTGGATATCCTGCTCGGCCAAGGCGGGCATCAGCACATGCTGCAGCACCCGGTATTGCTTGGCGACGATGTCGTGTACCTCACGGCAGACCAGGGCAAATTGCTGCCGAAGCGTGAGGCCATCAGGCCCGATCAGATCAGGGTTCGCCCGTATGCTTTCCTTCAGCGAAGCCACACGGACTTCAAAAAACTCATCCAGATTGCTGGAAACGATACACAGGAATTTCAGCCGTTCCAGCAATGGCATGCTTTCGTCTTCTGCCTGCGCCAATACGCGGCGATTGAAGGCGAGCAAGCTCAGCTCACGGTTGATGAACAATTCGCCGGCCACACCGGCGGGTGCCAACATTTTCATGCGGTAGCCAATCGTGCGCCGAGTGACGGCGCGACCGGCCCCGCTGGTGGTGCGGGGCTGCATCATACCGCTATCGGCTTATCAATTCTGAGGTGGTACATAACCCTGCGGCATATCTGCGCCCAGGCCAAAGAAATACGCTTCCAGCTGATCCTGCAGATATTTGCGAGCACGGCTGTCAGCGAGGCTGAGACGGTTTTCGTTGATCAACATGGTCTGGTGCTTGACCCAACCCTGCCACGCTTCCTTGGAAACGTTCTCGAATACGCGTTTGCCCAATTCACCGGGCAGCGGAGGAAAATCCAGGCCCTCAGCTTCACGACCGAGCTTCACGCATTGAACCAATCTAGCCATTGTTGCATTCCTTCTAGACGGCAGAGTCTACTGCCGATTGATGACATAATTGTGACAAATCGCTGATACAGCAATCATGCATTATAGCGCCAGAAAACGCATAAAAAGCGCGTCAGGTCTGTTTTACCCTGATCAGCGCCGGATGGTTTGCCTGGGGCTGATCCAGATAGTAACCCTGCACCATATCCACCCCAAAGTTGATCAGCATCTCCAGTGTCGCACGATCTTCCACGAATTCGGCAACAGTGAGCTTGCCCAAGCCATGCGCCATGGCGACCATGCCTTGTACAAAGACCTGTGAATCAGCATCTTGCGCCAGATTTCGTACGAATTGACCATCGATCTTCAAGACATCCGCCTTGAGGTGCTTGAGATAAGTAAAGGATGAGAAGCCCGCACCAAAGTCATCCAGGCAGACATGGCAGCCCGCCCGTCGCAAGGCATCGATGAATTGTTCCGCGTCCTGTAAATCAGACACCGCAGCCGTCTCGGTCACTTCAACATACAGCCTGGCTGGGTCGATCTGATTGGTTTGCAGCTCCCTGGCGATGAATTCGGACATGGCGGGGTCGTCAAATGATCGGCCAGACAGATTGACTGCGATTGGAGGCAGACCGGGTTGGGCAGCCAGCATGGTGATGACATGTCGAATGACCCACCGATCGATCTCCACTATTTTTCCGGTCTTTTCAGCAATGGCGATGAAATGCCCGGGCGGGATCATTCGGGAAGAGTCATCCGGGTCCCGCATCCGCAGCAACGCTTCCAAGTGCGTGAGCTGCTGTCGGCTTGCTTCATAGATGCCCTGGAAATGCAGCTCGAACAATCCCTTGTCCAACGCTGTCTGTATCCGGTCTGACCAGTTCCACCGATCGACAAGCTCAGACATCATGGTCTGATCTGGCGAATAGACACGCCAGGTGTTTTTACCTGCACCCTTGGCTTGGTACATGGCCAAATCAGCATTGGCGACCAGATCTTCACCGCCCGTGGCATGCATCGGGTACAGGGCTACGCCAACACTGGTGCCCATTCGCAGCAATTGTCCCTCAAAATCCATCTTGACCTTGGCGACCGATGCCACAATGCGTTCCGCCAGGATGCCGATCGAATCCAGCACGGCATCAGGGATCAACAAGGCGAATTCGTCGCCTCCCAGCCGATATAGCATTTCGCTTTGTCTCACCTGCAGCTCGATCTCCCGAGCCACCCTGATCAGCACTTGGTCGCCTGCCCCGTGACCAAATGTGTCATTGACGTACTTGAATTCATCCAGGTCGAAGAACAACAGGCCACACTGCCAGCCCTGCCGCTCCGCCAATGCCAGCTCTCTGTCCAGGTCTTGCTGGAAGCGGTGGCGATTGTACAGCCCCGTCAGTGAGTCTCTTTCCGCCAGGAAGATCAGTCGCTCAGAAGCCTTCCGGATCTCGGTGATATCCTCAAACACCCAAACCCGCCCCAACGCCTCGCCGGTATCTGCCTGCACTGGGTGACAATGCTGCAGTATCACGCGGCCATCTTCCATCTTCAGCTCATCCGGCACTGGATGTGGCAGGGCCAAGGGGGACAATTGTGGTGCCGCTTGCGGCGGGAGGTTAGTGGCGGTGCGCCAGACCAGGGCAAAGGGTTGACCTGCTGCGACAAAGTCTGCTGGTAACAGCCATTGATCGACCAATGCACGGTTGTGATAAGTCACTCGGTCATGTCGGTCCACAAACAAAATACCAATGTTCATCGCACCCAGCAGTGCCGTCAGCCGCGCCTTTTCTTCGACGGCTGAATCAAGGTATCGTTGCTGCATGGCCTGCGCATGCTGTAACTCGATGACCGCTTGGGATAACACGACCTGGCTGTCTTTTTCCAGGCTGGCATCACGAATACTGGCCCGCAACCCGAGAAACTCTCCCTCATGGCCGATAATGGGCAGCCACGACATGATGGCCCAGTACTCCGTCCCATCGTCCTTGAGCCCACAGAATTCAACCTCTTCCCGGCTACGTTGGGCCATGCCTTCTTTCAGCCGACGCTGCATATCGGCCCGGTCAGATGCGCTGATCAATGGCGCCGGGAAGTCTGGCATGGCCATGCAATCCTCTGGCGAAAACCCGGTGATGCGCACCGCTTCTGGGTTGATCCAGACCAGGCGACCGCTGGGTTCGATCCACATTTCACACCCAGGGGTATGGTTGGCAATGGCATGCAGACGACGCTCGTTCTGCTTCAAGGCCTCCATGCGCCAACGCAATTGATCTGCCATGCCGTTGAAACTGGTTGCCAATTGACCGATTTCGTCATTTCGCTCGACAGGCAAGCGGACATTCTCTGCCCCAACAGCCAACGCATCGGTTGCCTGGGCGAGCCGCCCCAAGGCTTTGGTCAATGGCAATCCGAACAGGATCAGTATCCAGGACGACAACAAAATGCTGATACCGACGATCATCATGCTCTGCCAGTACAACTCCTGTACCGATCGGATCACATGCTGGATAGTGAAGCCATACCGCAACTCGCCATACACCTGTCCAGCCAGCGAGAGCGTTGTAGCCGCATGGAAATGGTTATTGCCACTGGTCACGCTCCTCAGTGATGAGCTGGCTGGTACCGGTTGGTTGAGCATCCAACCACTAGCGGCCACGGCCCGCCCTTTGCGATCGAAAATCACCAGGTAATCGAGCTGCCCGGTACTGCGCATTTCCTCCATGATGTCGGCGGATTCGGCAAAATCGCTGGCCATCATGCTGGGTGCCAGTGCGGCGGACAGCAAGGTATTCAGCTCACTGACACGCCGCTCCACGATGTCTTGTGTCAGATGCTCGGTGATACGTGAAAAATTGATCACCAGAAGTAATAACAACACCAGCTGGACAATGACAGTCGTGGCGATCAGCTTGGTGCGCAGGGGGATATATGGATAGGGTCGCCTCATCGTTGCTCCCGCTGCCGTTCCAGCTTTTCAACATACGGCAGCAGAGCCTTCCGATCCTGGTCTGTGAAAGGATGATTGAAGTTGATGCCAATTCGAGAAAGAAAATGGTCGCGCCCTGCCTCCTGCATCTCAAAATGGATGACAGCTTGCCCAATACGTGTGCGTGTTTCCACATCCAGCTGCTTGTTGGCCAGCAGAACCATTGGTGGAACCTGCTTGCTGGATGCCAGCACCCGGACACCCTGCTTGATCTCATCAGACATCGGCAGTAACGCCAGATCGGAAACCAACGCCGCCGCTACTTCTTTGCGCAGCAACATCATCGCCGCTGTATTTTGGAATTCGTTATACCGCAATGTCAGATCGCGGACATCTTCCAACCCAGCTTGTTCGAGCAATTCTTGACCCAGCATGGCGGTAATGGTCATGGCATGAGGAAATGAGACAGTCTGCCCCACCAGATCCCGAGGTGTTTGAATCGAGGCATCCCGTCTGACCAACAACACTGCTTTCAACCCGCCGGCAGCCCGCAACAGCGGAATATAGCCCGCGCGTTCCACGACCATCAGCCCTGAGTGCGGCCCGACAATAGCCAGATCGAACTCCCCCCGCAGCAGACGATTCAGATATTCCTCATAATTTTTCGCAGTCACCAGCACGACAGGCTGGTTGATTTGCTCGGACAATGAATCACGTAGCGGCTGGAATGCCGCGACCAACGACCGTGGGGTGAGAAATGGCTCGACTGCAAGAGTCAGCTCGCCGGCAGGTGACAAACCTGACCAGAACAACAACCAGGCCACATACCAGCCCTTATGACGCATGCGGCCCTCCTAAGCGTTACAGCGTCTTGATGAATACCTTGGATCTTCTCTGGTAATTATAGAAACGCTGTTTCTCAAGTGGCAGATCATCGACGCTGGCGGGTTTGAAACCCCGCTCGATGAACCAATGTGCGGTACGGGTCGTCAACACGAACAGACGGCGGATATCCCCCAGGTTCCGAGCGCGACGCTCCAATTCCTGCAACAGCTTGTCACCGAGACCCCGGTCGCGGAACTCTGGCTCGACCGCCAAACACGCCAGCTCTGCCATGTTGTTTTCGAGATAGGGATACAGCGCGACACAGCCAATTACCATGTCGTAGCGTTTCAATACCGTGAACTGATTGATTTCCATCTCCAACAGCTCACGGCTGCGCTTGACCAACACGCCTTCCTCTTCCAGCGGCTCGATCAAGGCCAGAATCCCCCCTACATCGTCGATGGTTGCCTGCCGGATCTGCTCAAGCGGTTCGGCGGTGACCATGGTACCGATCCCCTCACGGGTGAACAGCTCCATGATCAATCCACCGTCAACCCGCCGATTGATCAGATGGGCGCGTGGCACGCCATTGCGTGCGGCACGAATCGCGCCGGGCAGGTACAGACGGATGTCTTCTGTCAGATCAGTCGCCACGTCGAGGATCTTCTGCGCTTTCTGTGCGGAAAGCTCGGACAGCAATTCCCCATGCCGATTGACGACACCGACCGATCCAGTCAGGAACACCAGCTTATCCGCACGCAATGCAACCGCTGCCTCGGTCGCAACGTTTTCAAGCGTGAGATTGAAAACCTCGCCGGTTGGTGAATAGCCCAATGGCGACAATAAGACGATTTCACCATCATCCAGGCTACCATTGATCATCATGGTATTGATCTTACGGACTTTGCCCGTATAGTTGAAATCTATTCCATTACGAACACCCATAGGCTGCGCGGTAACATAGTTGCCACTTGCAACACGGATATCCGCCCCCGCCATCGGTGAATTGGGCAGCCCCATCGATAATGCAGCTTCAATCTCGACGCGAACCTGACCAACCGACTGCTTGGCACACTCCAGCGCATCACCGTCCGTGATCCGGATGCCATCGTGGTATTCCGGTGTCAGCCCTTTCTCGGCCATCTCGGCCTCGATTTGTGGGCGAGTACCGTGTACCAGCACCAGTCGGACACCCAAGCTCACCAGCAGATTCAAGTCATGGGTCAGGCTATAAAAACTGCCGTCCTGGACAACCTCTCCACCGAAGGCGACCACAAAGGTCTTGCCACGGAAAGCATGGATGTAAGGTGCCGAGGCGCGGAACCAGTCGACAAATTCGGCCAAATGGTCGGAATTCTGCATGGGCGGGGCTTCGAGCTAAGTTAAACCGGTGAAGACTAACAGAAAATACGTTTGGATACGATGCCAAAAATACAGTGGTAGGAATCAGCCTGTCGGCAATTCCTAATTACATCAATTACTTTGGCATGAAGGCGCTTGAAAGCGTTGTCACATTGATACAACAAATCCTTTTTTACGATCCGAAACGTTATCATGACCGAAAACAGCCATCTCAACCATGCCTTTCCAGCGACAGCCGTGGCAGATCGGGCTTAAGGCATTTGTTCGGGGCCATAGCACAAATCATCTTCTTGCCACAATACGATACATGCACAATTCCGCTGTTTGCCGAATTGCTTTAATTTTGGTGCCTCATCAGTCGATATCGCCTCATATTTACGCTTATCAATCAGCAAACTAGCCAAGAACAAGTGCGCTGAATTCCAAGAATCTGGCCGTGATCCTTTCGCGCCCAATCTGCTGGGCAGATGGCAGGCAACCCCTGCTCAGTGTCAACGACACGCACAGCAGGTCCGAAACAGGTTCCCTATCAAGCAAGAACGTTCCGATATCGCTTTACATCAGAGGCACGCCCCAACAGGCTGTCTCAATACCTGGAGCAGTCATTCATCATGCAAAGAGCAACTTGGGGCTCGAAACTGGGCTTCATTCTGGCATCTGCCGGCTCCGCCGTCGGCTTGGGATGCATCTGGAAGTTTCCCTATGTCACCGCATCCAATGGCGGTGGCGCATTCTTATTGGTTTTCCTGGCGTTTGCCTTCACCTTGGGCCTGGCCCTGATGAAGCTGGAGTTAGCATTGGGCCGTGCTGGCCGTGCCGGCATTGTCGGGACATTCAAGCAGCTGGGTGGCAAGCACTGGCGCTGGGTCGGCATTCCGACGGTTCTAGGCTGCTTGATCATCATGATGTTCTATGGCGTGGTAGGTGGCTGGACCATCGCCCACATCAAAATGACGTTGTTCGGTGAGCTATCCACCACGAATACCGCCAAGCTGAGTAGCGCATTTTCCGAGTTCATCAAGCAACCAGTCACGCCCATCATCTATCATGGGCTGTTTCTGGCCCTGACTCTTGGCGTGGTCATTGGTGGCGTCCAGCAGGGGATCGAGCGGCTATCCAAATTGCTGATGCCATTGTTGTTCATTTTGATGCTGTTGTTGATCGTGCGTGGTGTCACCCTGCCTGGTGGCTGGAAGGGGGTCGAATTCATGTTCAACCCAGATTTCAGCAAATTGACCATCGATGGCGTGATCAATGCCATGGGCTTGGCGTTCTTTTCTCTCTCGCTGGGCATGGGCGTCATGATCACCTATGGCTCGTATATCGATGAGCACACCCATATTCCTGGCACCGCGATGTGGATTGTCGGCCTGGCAGTCATGGCTTGCCTGCTGGGTGGATTGATGGTGCTGCCTCCGGTATTCGCCTTTGATATGAACCCAGGCCAAGGTCCGGGACTCACCTTCATCAGCATGCCCGCAGTATTTGCGCACATGCCTGGTGGCGTGCTGTTTGGCACGGCCTTCTTCACACTGCTGCTGGTTGCAGCATTGACTTCGTCGGTATCCCTGCTCGAAGTGGCTGTCAGCTATTTTGTCGATGAATTGAAATGGTCGCGTCGTATGGCATCCATCGTGCCATCGGTGCTGATGTTGATCGGCGGCATCCCTGCATCACTGAGCTTTGGTCCCTGGTCCGATGTGAAGCTGTTCAACATGACCATCTTTGATCTCATGGACTATTTGACCTCCAACATCATGCTGCCGCTAGGAGGGGTTGTGACCGCCCTGTTTGGTGGCTGGGTGGCCTGGAAAACGGTCGAAAAACAGTTGGCACATGGCAATCAACTACCAGCCTTTGCCATGCAAACCATTCGCTTCACCGTCAGCTGGGTGGCCCCGGTGGTCATTTCCGTGGTGTTGTTGAAAGGCCTGTAAGCACTTGGCCTCGCACCAGTTCCTTGAAAAGGGTCTTCAGGCCCTTTTCAAGTGCCGCTGACAACCCACCCGGGCCGTGAGCAAAAAAAAGCCCCCCGATTGTCGGGGGGCGCAGTCAACACAAGGGAGGGAGAACTAGCGCGTCAGCTTCACCAATGCTTCGCGATACTTCTCTGCTGTTCTGACTGCCACTTCTTCAGGAAGTTCCGGTGCAGGAGGCGTTTTGTTCCAGCCTGTCGATTCCAGCCAGTCCCGTACATATTGTTTGTCAAAAGAAGGCGGGTTGATTCCCACTTGATAGCTTTCCGCAGGCCAGAAACGGGATGAATCAGGCGTCAGCGCTTCATCCATCAATGTCAGGGTGCCCTCTTCATCCAGACCAAACTCAAATTTGGTATCGGCGATGATGATTCCACGTGTGGCGGCATACTCCGCCGCAGCCTTATACAGTGCAATCGCGGTATCCCTGACCCGCTCAGCCAGGTCTTGACCGATTTTTTGGGTCAGCTCATCAAAACTGATGTTTTCATCATGGTCGCCCACTGCAGCCTTGGTGGAGGGCGTGAAAATAGGGGCGGGCAACCGGGCGGCTTCCTGTAGTCCTGCTGGCAATTCAATGCCACATACCGTTCCCGTTTTTTGGTATTCCTTCCAGCCACTGCCTGCCAGATACCCACGCACAATGGCTTCGACAGGTACTGGTTTCAGGCGTTTGCACACCACCGCACGCCCCTCCACCTGGGGGCGGTCAGCTGCACTGACCACATCTTCCGGCTGATCGCCGGTGAAATGGCTTGGAACCAATCCTGCCAACTGATCAAACCAGAAATTGGAGATGGCAGTCAGCAATTTGCCTTTGTCTGGAATGGGCTCATTCAGAATGACATCGAACGCGGACAGGCGATCGGTGGCGATCATCAGCATCCGTTTATCGTCGATCTCGTACAAGTCGCGCACTTTTCCGGAATAGATCTTTTTCAGGCTTTGCAGATTGGTTTGCGTCAGGCCGGTCATGGCGGTTCCTTCATCAGATGTTTCATTGCTTCGCGAGCCGACAAGGGCGAAAGCGAGGTGTGTTCGACAAAATCACGGACGGCGTCCGGGTCAGTATAAGCAAATTCACGCAGGGCCCAACCAATGGCCTTGCGTATGAAGAATTCGGGGTCACTAGCATTGCGCTGACAATAGGCAAACAAACGCGCCGTGTCGGTCTGGCGCTTCCAGTGAAGCTGATGCAACAGGGCAGCCCGCCGTAGCCAAAGGTTCTCGTGCGTACTGAGCTCATCCATGCGTGTCTGCAGCGTGCGATCAGCCAGCACCAAGGGCCCCATGACCCAGGCTGCCAGCCCATCCACCGTATCCCACCAGCTTTTGGTTTGTACCCATTGCTCCAGCTGGGTCATCGCAGATGACCCCAATCTGCTGACGGATTGAGCCACCAGATCGACCACCACGTATTGGCACTCACGCTGAGGCTGACTCCACAGCCAATCCGCCGCCGCCAACAACATACTCTCGTCAAATTGCTTGGCCGCGAGCATGAAGGGCCGGCTGATCTGCCGCCGTAACGGTGTCTTGATCCCCAGAAATGGAAACTGGTCACGCATATAGGCCCGCATCGCACGGGCCGTGTCCGTGTCAGCACGTCCTTGTAGCGCGAGCAACAGCGATGATGCCCACGCCGTCATGGGCGCCTCAGTCAGCCTGGCTCAGCATTTGTTTCAACTCGATCGCCTGTGCCAGTGCGGCATCGACATCGTCTGCCAACACATCGAAATGACCCATTTTGCGACCGATACGGGCCTCACGCTTGCCATACAAGTGCAGTTTGACATTGGGTAAGGATAGGAGTTTGTCCCATGCCGGCTCGTCATCCCGCCAGATGTCCCCCAGCAGATTGACCATAGCAACTGGCTTCAGCAATGCAGTATCGCCTGGTGGCAATGCACACATGGTGCGCACCTGTTGCTCGAATTGGCTGGTCAAACAGGCATCGATCGTATAATGGCCGCTGTTATGCGGGCGCGGCGCAATTTCGTTGATCAGCAACGTGTCATCATCCAGCACGAAACATTCCACCGCCAATACGCCGACGTAATCCATGGCCTGCGCCAGCTTCAATGCCATACCGCGCGCTTGGTCAGCGATGGGCGCTGGCACCCGGGCTGGGACGATGCTGATGTCGAGAATACCCGCCTCGTGCTGGTTTTCCGCCACAGGGAATGTCGTGATCTCGGCTGACGAGGTGCGTGTCACGATCACGGAAATCTCTGTTTTGAGATTCAGCATCTTCTCCAACACACAGGGCTTGCTACCCATCTGCGCCCAAGCCGCCCGTACTTCCTCTGGCGTTTTGACACGGATCTGTCCTTTGCCGTCATAACCCATGCGGGCAACCTTCAGAATCCCTGGCAGGTGCTCAGTCATGGTTTGTGCCAGATCGGCTTCCTTTTCGATGACCAGAAAAGGTGCAACGCCCAGGCCAGCACCACTGATATACCGTTTTTCCTTGATCCGATCCTGCGCGATGGCGACACATTCCGCGCTGGGCGTCACCCGCATACGGGCTTGCAGGAAGCGCATGCTTTCTGCAGGTACATTCTCGAACTCTGTCGTCACCGCAGCGCAGGTATCCACCAACATCTGTAATGCACCTGGGTCATCATATTTAGAGCAGATGTGCACATCCGCCAACCCACCCGCCGGGCTGTCCGGATCGGGATCGAGCACTGTCACGCGATACCCCATAGCACGTGCGGCCATGGTAAACATGCGGCCTAGCTGGCCACCACCAAGGATGCCAAGCATGGCGTTGGGTAGGATATGGGGCGTAGTCATCACTTACTCCACGTCCGGCAAGGCCATCGCCAGCACGGTTTGTTTCTGTTTCTCACGGAATGCTTCCAATGCCAAGCGCAGACGGGCATCCTGATTGGCCAGCAATGACACCGCAAATAAACCTGCATTGGCTGCGCCGGCTTCGCCAATGGCGAAGGTCGCAACTGGAATGCCTTTAGGCATCTGCACGATGGAGTACAGTGAATCCTGGCCTTTGAGATATTTTGAAGGCACAGGCACACCAAGCACTGGCACCACGGTCTTGGCCGCCAGCATACCCGGCAGATGGGCTGCGCCACCTGCACCGGCGATGATTGCCTTCAGGCCGCGCTCGTGCGCGGTTTCAGCATATTCGTATAGCAAATCCGGTGTACGATGCGCGGACACGACCCGAGCCTCGAATTCCACGCCGAAATCCTTGAGTACGCGCGCAGCATGCTGCATTACGTCCCAATCGCTATTGCTGCCCATTACGACGCCGATCTGGATCATGGTGTCACTCTTGATATATCAAATGGGGGTGAAAAAAGATGGCAATTTTAACCTGAATATCAGTTGAACATACGAGAATCTACCGGTTAAGCTTTAGGGTCTTACAGTAAATCAACACTGGCAATGTATATATCCGAAATGATAAATATACAAGCGCGTCAATAGGAGTTTGGACGATGGCAACATCAATGACCATCGAGTCTTGGGAAGATCAGTCTTTTGCACAACGTGCAATCAGCTACGCCGTATTCTTACTACCAATAATATATCTGTTTTTCGGTATAGATCAATATGCACTATTGAATGAGAACGAAGGTCGCTACGCAGAAATCGCACGCGAGATGCTGGCGTCAGGTAATTTCATCATTCCGCATCTGAATGGACTGCCATACCTCGAAAAACCTCCTTTGTTGTATTACCTGACAACGCTGTCATTCAGTCTGTTCGGCGTCAATGACATTGCTGCCCGCCTCGTGCCAATCAGCGCGTCATTGTTGGCAGTCGGCACGCTGGCTTGGTTTGGACGAGCGGTTGGTCGCCCATTGGCCGGGCTGATCGCCGCCTTTGTTCTAGGCTCATCACTTGGGTTCGTTCTGCTTGGCAATGTGCAGATGACCGATTCGTTATACAACGCTTTATGGAGCAGCGCACTGCTGGTTGCCTATGTAGGCCTGACGCGGCCTTCCAGTAAGCTGATGGCGATTTCATACGCACTATTGGCGTTGGCGGTCCTGGCCAAGGGCTTGGTGACCCTGGTCTTGTTCTACATGGTGCTGTTTCCACTGGCTTGGCTGAGCCGAGATGTCACACCATCCCAATGGTTGAAACGCCTGTTTGCACCTTGGCCCATCGTGGTATTCGCGGTGATTGCGGTGCCCTGGCATATTGCGGCAGCGCTGTCGTTGAAGGAATTCAGCTGGTTTTACTTCATCAATGAGCATGTCTACCGATTCACTGGGCAGCGGATGCCAAAGGATTATTATGCCGGCGGTACGCCACTGTTCTATGTTCCACGGCTGATTTTCCTGTTTTTCCCCTGGTCGATCATTATGTTGATTGCCCTGATCAAACGACAGATCACCATCGACCAGACTGATCGTCGTCTGACTTGGTTTGCTTGGCTGCTGGCCGGTATTCCAACCGCTTTTTTTGCCATTTCCTCATCCAAGGCAGACTATTACGTGATGGTGGCGCTACCAGGAATCGCGCTGGTCCTGGCACAATCCTTGGCCAGAAATTGGCAGCGTAGTCAGACGTTCATTCTCAGTAGCATCATTCTATGTGTGTTCGGTGCCGCGTTTGGTGCGTGGCAGTCCTGGATCTTTGCGCCGGAAGGGCTGTCATCATTCATGCCTTGGCAACTGCTACCCTCCTCTCCGGTTGCGCTGGCTTGGAGTGTACTTGGTGGTGCCGCTGCATTGTTGTTCTGGCTGAAGCGCCCGCTGTTCGCTTGGTTGGCCATCGGTTTGATGTTCCTGCCGTTGAAGATCACCTTGGTTGATGCATTACAGGCAAAAGAGCCTCATGTATCCGCTCAAAACTTAGCCGGGTATATCAAACGACACCATAGTACGGTGCCGGTCATGCTATACCGTGACTATGAATTGCTATCGAGCTTGCCATTCCATCTGGAGCAGACCATACCAGTGGTTGACTCCGTCAGCCCTGACCTATGGTTTGGCCAGCAGCTGGGCACCGTGCCAAGCCAGTTCCCACTTTCGACAGACTTGATCCAAAGCAACCGTGGATTCCTCCTGGTTGTACCAGATAGACGTTTGCAGGAAATGGCGGCCTCGCCCCTGGCGCCTAAATTGTCATTGGTTACCCAGATTGGCGATGCGCGTCTATATCGTTTCACGCCTTGATCCCAGAAATGGCCGGTGAAGTATTCATCGGCCATGTCATCAGCACCTCAGGCCACCTTGGTGAGGTAAAGGCTATGATATGCTGATACTGTCTCTGCCGGTGCCAACCATCACTTCATGCTAATCCACCATACTTCATTAGCTGGCCGCACTCTGACTCGAATGGGGGTGCGGATCGCCTTTGTCATCATTGCTGCGACGTTGATGGCATATTGGCACCTCTATTCAACCTTGCAGACCAGCATGCTCAATGGCCTGAAAGGCTATGTAGACGCCCGTGGTCGGGGTGAAAGCGAACATTTCAAATTGGCCGAGATCCAGACTCGGATGATGGCCGATGAATTCATGAAGCGGCTCATCGCCATGGGCGATGAAGACCCACAGGCAGAATTTGATGCCATTTTCAAACGCTATCCTGACGAATTGATCAGGGTGCGTCCGGATCTGAATGACTTCCGCACCAAGGCAACAGTCTTCGTCCGACATGACGTACCACTGACCGCAGATCTACGCCGTCGCCTGGTCATCGCCTATCGGCTGCTCTCTGACTGGGGGATACTGACCACCAACCGCTTCATCGACAGTTTCATCAATATGCCAGAGCAGTTGTCGGTCAATTATGCGCCATTTGTCGATTGGAGCCTGGCCGCGACGCGTGAAACCGACATCTATACCTACGAAACGGTCTGGCGCTCAACGATCAGCAAGAACCCTGACCGGAAGCCATTTTGGACTGGCATCTACTTTGATGAAGGTGCCAAGAAATGGATGGTGTCGCATGTCACACCAAGTGACATCAACAACCGCTGGGTGGTGTCAACCGGACAGGATATCGTCATCGATGACATGGTCAAACGCACTGTCAACGAACAGTTGACCGGTACGTACAACATCATTCTGCGCCACGATGGCGAGTTGCTTGCCCATCCCACTTTGATGGAGCAGATCCGCAAAGCAGGGGGCAATTTGAATGCGGTGAAATTGCATGATGCGGCACTGACCAATATCGTTGATGCAGCAGTCAACTCCAAGGGATCTCCAGCCATTGTCGAAACCAGCGATGCTCAATATTTCCTGGGGGTAACGCGCATCGAAGGCCCGAATTGGATTTTTGTCACCGTCTATCCCAAGTCGCTGCTGCAGCGACTGGCTTTTGACAACGCCTCATTCGTGCTGGGCCTGGGTGCTGTTTCCCTGCTCTTGGAGCTGCTGTTGATCCGGTTGGTATTGAGACGCCAGGTCATCGCACCGCTGGAGTCCCTGCTGGGCGCAACCGAACGTGTTCGGGGTGGGGATTGGAATATCCGGATCAATTGGCCTCACCAGGATGAAATCGGGAGGCTGGCCAGCTCATTTACGGCGATGGCCCAGTCTTTGGGCGAACGTGATAGACAACTGCAGCGCAGCGCACAGGATCTCGCGACACAGGTTGAGCTGGTGCTGGCCAACGAGGCGCGCTTGCAAGCGATCAGCGCAGCCATTCCTGATGCAATCTATGTGCTGGATCGCGAAGGCAATATCATGGAAGCCTTTGGCAATCAGGCGCTGTTCGCGATGAACAATCGCCGTAGCAACAATGTCGTCGAGGCTTTGCCACAGGACATTTCCCGCGAGATCCTGCTGGTGGTGGGCCGTTGCCTGGATACTGGCGACACGCAGATCTATGAATACCCGCTGATGTTGCAGGGCCAGTTGTATTGGTTCGAGGGCCGCACCGCACGCCTGCCACAGCATACCGCCCAGAATGCAGTCGTGTGGCTGGCTCGGGACGTATCCGCCCGCAAGCTGGCCGAAATCGAATTACGGCAGGCCCGTGATTATCTGGTCGAGCAGGTTGCATTACAGACTGCCGATCTGGTTGCCGCCAAGGAAAAAGCCGACGCCGCCAACTTGGCGAAGACCCAATTCCTATCCAATATGTCGCATGAGCTGCGCACACCGATGCACGCCATTCTGAGTTTTGCGAGATTGGGGCTGGATAAGGCCGAACAGGCAACCCCGGATAAATTGAAGCGCTACTTCTCGAATATTGCCGACTCCGGCGAGCGCATGCTGGCACTGGTCAACGATCTACTGGATGTCACTCGCCTGGAGTCCGGCAAGATGGCATTCAGTTTGACTGAGCAGCCACTGAAGCCCTTGATCGAATCTATCATGGTGGAGCTGGACGAGCTGGCCAAGCGCCAAGCACTGCAAGTTGTGTTGCAGACTGATGGCACTGAACCGGTGTTCGGTTTCGATCGGCTGCGCATCGGACAGGTCATCCGTAATCTGCTGTCCAACGCCATCAAATTCTCCAGGGAACACGAGCAGGTACTGATCGAGCTGACAACCTGTGACGCACCCATGCCAAGGGCGATTGTGCGGGTAATGGATCGGGGCATTGGCATTCCACCAGACGAACTGGAAGCCATCTTCGATAAATTTGTGCAAAGCAGCCGCACATCGCGCGAGTCGGGCGGCAGCGGCCTGGGTTTGGCCATCTCCAGGGAAATCATTCGCGGCCATGGCGGCGATATCTTTGCCGAACTACGCGAGGGCGGTGGATCGATCCTGACCTTCTGGCTGCCATTGGCACCAAGCACCAATCAGCCCGATGACGAGAATTGAGCTTTCGGGTGCTACGGATTGCCTGGGGGGCCATTTTGGCTGGGGTCGTCTCAGAAATATGATGCGCAAATGTACTGCCCGATTACATTCATTGGCCATTGGTTTATGCTGCCATGCAACCAAATTCGGGAATGACCCATGACGCGGTGCTTCAAAGGCCACGAGTGCGATGAGCAGGCGTTGCACAAGAGCACCAAGCCGATCTCGGAGTGCAAGAGCTATTTCACTGAGGAGAATGGGCGCAAGGTCAAGAATACCGAGGTGCCGGTACTGACCTGC
This sequence comes from Chitinivorax tropicus, assembly GCF_014202905.1. Lineage (NCBI taxonomy): Bacteria > Pseudomonadati > Pseudomonadota > Betaproteobacteria > Chitinivorax > Chitinivorax tropicus. The sequence goes on from NZ_JACHHY010000002.1 coordinate 79,590, forward strand.
GAGTGCATCTGGCGCTCGTACCAAAAAGAAGCGGAAGACATCATAGCGCCGGGTGGCAGGTTGATTGCCGACCCCAAGGCGCGCAATCGCGCCATCAATGCAGCCTATGCCAAGTTGTGGCTACATGACCACCGCTTCCAGTGGGCTGGACTAGCAGCCTTCGCGTCCAAGCAGGTCGGGTGCGGCCTGCTGCATGCAGCCGATTCGATCAAGAAAATTCAGGCCGAGCACGACGCGCAGCAGCGCATGGTAAACAGCAGTAAGCCAGGATGGGGCATCCCCGGCGTGTTCAGCATCGGCAAGGTAGATGAGAAGGCACTGCGCGATTACGAGCAGGCCCGCCGCAACAATCCGGTGCCGACTGCCGATATGCGGCGTGAGGGGGAATCGCTCTCGCTGGTGCAGCAACAGTACCAGTACGTGTATGAAAAGCTGGCCATGGGGAATACCACGCTGTTTCTGGATGTGTTCCCGCTGCATGCGTTTTACAAGAAGCGGGGATTGAAGGAACTCAAGACTTGCTTGGCCTCGCGCCAAAAGATCTATGGGAACAACAAGTACCCAGTGCTGTGGCCAGTGGGGCAGGATAAGCTTAGATTCGGCGTTGATTACTCGCAAATCTTGCAAGCCTTTGAAGCGATTGAGGCAGGCAACATACCGAAGAGCGTCGAATACCTAGCGCAACACGAGCAGGTCAACATCCTGCAACCGGCAATGTACAACGACCCGCAGTTGGTGGCGCTACTACGCAGCAATCACGCATCCTACGTTACTGGCTTCCCGTCGGGCGTGGCCGAAGCCATCGAACTGACGCTGGCCAGCCAATGCCGTCGGGTCGAGGACGGGCGCACCATCGGCTTCGGCAGCAACCCCGTGGCCGATCTGTCCGATATCAACCAGCGCATGCCCTTTGTACTCAAGGCGGCAGCACGCTTCAACGAGATGCTGCACAACCTCAACCGCCCCTTGCTGGAGCAATCCATCAAGGAAATTGCTGTAGGTAGTGGCGTACAATGAGCTGGTTAGCGCGCATTGGCTGGCGTCGGGGCGGACTGGGTTTGGCGATCGCTACCGTTCTGGCGCTGGCGGCGATACGCCTGTGCGTCCACGCCCAGTCGAGTGAGCCGGAAATCGCGTTGGTGATTGGTGAGCCCTATGAGGCCATGCGTCAGCGTTCCAGCGCGGCCATTGATCCGGCGATCCCAGGGCATGCTTGGTACAACATCCCTAAGTCCGATGCACGGCTGCGCTTCATCGACCCGCAGTATGGTTTCGTGACACCGCAAGCACGTTTCTTTACTGTGAGCTTCGACGATGAGCGAGTGGATAGTGTGCGCATGTCACCGCAGATCGAGCCACTGCCGCTCAACGATGCCCTCAAGATCGTGCTGGATTTGCAGGCACAGTGGCGCAAAGGTGGCTGGATGCCAATTCGTGTCAAGGACGATCCGCCATTCGCGGACACCCCTGAATGGCGTACCCAATTACGGGATGTGAATAAGGGGGGCACGACCTACTGGCAGGCGGGAAATAAATACCAAGCGATGCTGGTGGTGGGGCGCTTCAAAGACGATAAACACCCCAATGAGGAACGCTACCTCATCACGCTTGCCTTGGCTAAACCGTGGGTGGAGTAGCCATGCGCATAAGCTATGCCCGCGTCTCAACGCAGGAACAGGACAACGGTGCACAGATTGCGGCACTGGAAGTGGCAGGCTGTAGTCGCATCTTTGAAGAGAAAGCCTCAGCGGGCTGCTGGGATCGGCCTGAATTGCATCGGCTACTTGACAAGTTAGTGGTTAAGCCAAAGTCTTAATATGCCTTAATTTTTTTGAGACGACCCCAGCCCAAATAGACTTGGTTTTAGCGCTGGCGAACAACACAGCCGGTGAAAATGGAAACGGCGCCAATCGATGGCGCCGTTTTTGCTGGGGCTCAGCGACCTGCTTGAATCAGCGCCTTGGCCGCATCCAACATGCGGTTGGAGTATCCCCACTCATTGTCATACCAGGCCATGATCTTCACCTGACGGCCTGCAATCACTTTGGTCTGGGTTGCATCGAAAATACTGGATGCCGGGTTGTGGTTGAAATCAATTGATACCAGCGGTAGGGTGTTGACCTTCAAGATTCCTTGCAATGCTCCCTCCGCCGCTTCCTTGACGATCGCATTGACTTCATCTTTGGTCGTATCACGCCCCGCCTGGAAGACCAGATCCACCAAACTGACATTGATGGTGGGCACCCGCACTGCCATGCCATCCAGCTTGCCAGCCAGCTCAGGCATCACCAAGCCGATAGCCGCTGCCGCACCAGTCTTGGTCGGAATCATGGAATGTGTGGCCGCACGGGCGCGACGCAGGTCGCTGTGATACAGGTCCGTCAGCACCTGATCATTGGTGTAGGAATGGACGGTTGTCATCAAGCCAGACACGATGCCCAGCTTCTCGTGCAATGGCTTGACCACTGGTGCCAGGCAGTTGGTGGTGCAAGATGCATTCGAAATGACGGTGTGCTCTGGTCGCAGTGTCTGGTGATTGACACCATATACAATGGTGGCATCCACATCATTGCCACCTGGTGCCGAGATGATGACTTTCTTGGCCCCGGCTGCCAGATGCGCAGAAGCTTTTTCCTTGCTGGTGAACAGACCGGTGCACTCCAGCACCACGTCGATATTCAGCTCGGCCCACGGCAACTTGGCGGGATCACGTTCTGACAGGAAGCGGATACGATCGCCATTGACGATCATGTCGCTGCCATCGACCGACACATCAGCCTGGAAAGGGCCATGGACAGTATCGTATTGGGTCAGATGGGCGTTGATATTGGTGTCGCCCAATGTGTTGACTGCAACAATCTGAAACTCGTGATTACGCTTGGCTTCATACAACGCCCGTAGCGTATTGCGGCCAATGCGGCCATAACCGTTGATGGCAAGACGAATAGTCATGAACTTCTCTCCTACAAGGCGAATTCCCTCGCTGGTGTGAACCCCTGCCATGCACCATTGAGGAGGTTTACATTGCAATCAAGGCAGTACGTGATGCTTCTCGATCTGTCGCGAAGCCATCATGCTGCCGTTTTCACCGCTCCGTGGGGGAGAGCAATTTTCCGGTTACGCGGTGACATCATCACCGCTGAAAACATCAGTGTGCCGCCCTGTCATGCGATGTACGTTGATCTGGATCAGGGTACCTTACGCATCGTGCAGGCTGATATCACTTGGTGTATTTTCTGCCGCACGGGTTCATTTATACCCAAAGCAGCCTTGTAGAAGCCGAATACCAATCGTGGATGCCACGGCCCGAGCATCTGGGCCGCCGTCGGAGACAACGGCCCCTGCTTAACTATTAGCCTTTCACCCCACCTGCGGTCAGCCCAGAGATCATCCATTTCTGCGCGATCAGGAAGACCACCGTGATCGGCAAGCCCGAGAGAATGGCAGCAGCGGCAAAATCTCCCCACATATACTTTTGTGGGTACAGGAACATCTTTGAGCCGACAGCCAGAGTCAGATTCTCTTGCTGATGCAGCAGTACGGATGCCACAGGATACTCAATGATTGCGTTGATGAAGGCCAACAAGAACACCACCATCAGAATAGGCAGCGCCATCGGCAACAGCACCAGGCGGAAAGCCTGCCATGGCGTTGCGCCATCTACTTTGGCTGCTTCTTCGATTTCTGCGGGAATGGTGTCGTAATAGCCTTTGATCGTCCATACATGCATGGCGATACCGCCCGCATAGGCAAGTACCAGGCTGCCATGGCTGTCGATACCCAGCCAAGGGACATAAGTACCGATTTGATCAAAGATCGCGAAAATGGCCACCAGCGCCAATACTGCTGGGAACATCTGCATCAGCAGCATGGCAGTCATGGTCTGATTTTTGAACGGAAACTTCATCCGGGCAAAAGCAAATGCACAGGTAGTGGATAGCAGCAAGGTGACGGCAGCCGACATGGTCGCTACCTTGATCGAATTCCACAGCCAGCGCATGACCGGAAACGGCGGCTGCACCAAACTGCCGTCCGCCCCTTGGTAGGAGATGCCCAAGGCCAGCTTCCAATGCTCAAAGCTGATGGTATCGGGGATGATGCTGCCTGTGGCGAAGTTGCCCGGGCGCAAGCTGATCGACAGGATCATCACAAATGGAAACATGATCAATGCAATGAACGCGATGATGCCGATATGCGCGGCGACAACCCGCCAGCGGTGAGATTTATCGAGTACAACAGCCATTCTGAAACTCCCTCAATCTGGTCAGGCCAGTGACACCCTGGCCCCATGTGTTCGCTCGATCAGCGTGCCTCGGTCTGGTTGACCTTGGTCAGCCGTAGATTCGCCAATGACAATGCCGCCACTAGAATGAAAATCACTGTGGAGATGGCTGCCGCCAGCCCGAAATTCTGACCAGAATCCTCGAATGCGATGCGATAGGTGTAGGACACCAGCAAATCGGTCGTCCCAGCGGGCACCTTGGTATCCAGAAAGTCCGGACGGCCCGATGTCAATAAGCTGATCAGGACGAAGTTGTTGAAATTGAACGCAAAGGCTGAAATCAACAATGGCGTGATCGGCTTGACGATCAACGGCACCGTGATCTTGAAGAAATTGGTCAGCGGGCCCGCTCCGGCAATGGCCGAGGCCTCATACAAGTCTGACGGAATCGCCTTGATCAGCCCCATGCACAACACCATCATGTAGGGGTAACCCAACCAGGTATTGACGATCAGAATCATCACCTTGGCCAGGAAAGGATCGGAGAACCAAGCAGGTTTGATGCCAAACAAGGCATCGAGGATCATGTTGATCTCACCGAAACTCTGATTGAACAAGCCCTTGAATACCAGAATCGAGATGAAGCCAGGTACCGCATAGGGCAGGAACAACATGGTGCGGTACAACCCCCGGAAGCGTAGCGCCTCCCAGTTCAGCAACACCGCCAATATGATACCGACGCTCAGCGTGAATACCACGGTCAATGCCGAGAACACGACTGTCCACCCGAAAATACGGGCAAATGGCTCCTGGAAATTGGGGTCTGTGAAGATGCGGGCAAAGTTGGAAAAACCGACATTCACTTTGAAGCCCGGCTGCACCTGCTCACCCTTGGCATTTTCGTAAAAGCCCGTTGTGAAATTGGGGCGCAATACTTCGCTGGTTTCCTGATTGACCAGCGCACCATCAGGATTCTTGACATACAGCTTGTGTACTGGCGCGAATTCACGTAGGCCGGACATGGATGCCTGCTTGCCACCCGGTATCACTACAGCAATCGCTTTCAATGCACCTTGCAGCTTGATCAGCTCGCGTAATTGAACTGCCTCACCCAACACGATATTGGCCTGATCAAATGGGTGCATCTCCAGTTTCAGCGTTTCGACTTTTTTCAACGCCAATGCGCTGCTGACGAAAACGGCTCCTGTTTGGCTGTCTTCCAGACGGATACGATAAGCCTGACCATCAGCATGCAAGGAAAAAGCATAGCTATCGCCTTCAGCCCGATAAGTTTCATCAAGCAGATACTGGGTTGCCCGATCATAGGTCAACAGATTCTTTGAGCTGTAATTGGTAAAACCGATTGCAATCGTATATACCAAAGGCAACAGCACAAAGATGGCGATTCCGGCCAAGCCAGGAAACAGATAGCGGTAGGCGTATGCACGTGGCGATGTATAGACATAGACCGCCAAGCCGACCACAGCCAGTACGCCCATTGCAAGAACCGGCTGACCGGCGGTGTAGACCATCGCCACGCCATACAGGGCTGCCAATAACAACAGCAGCAATGCCGCCTTACCGATCCACGATCCCAAAGATCTACCCATATACCCTCTCGTTACCTCTTGACGACCTTGTGGCCGGGCCAACTGATCCCGTCGGCCAGGGGGAATGTCCTGCAAGCGCATGGTTTGTCACCCATCTGTCAGGCGCCTCCGCTGTGGGGCGTGGCACTGCGCCATGCTTGTTATACGGGCTGTATTCAGCCTCTTGGCATTTCGGTGAAGCAGACGATCATTTCGCCCCACCCCACCGATTGCCTTACCTGCCGTGAGGCCCACGTAGACAAGACGATCGACCCGTACAGACCGGGCCGATCACCATGCGGCGTGGGTGGATCACAGTTGTTGCTTATTTGCCAACGATCTGCTTCGCCGCAGCGTCCAAGCCTTCTTTCGCGCCCTGACGACCCTGCGTGATGTTTTGCAGCTTCGAATTCATGGACGACCAGAAGCGCCCCATCTCCGGATTATTGGGCATGGGTGCGCCTGCCTGTGCCGAGGCCATGGTGGCTTGAATGTTGGGGTTGGACTTCAGCTCGCTGAACAGCGCCTTGTTGGCCGGCGTGCCCAATGGAACGTCAGCGTTACAGGTTTTCAACCCAGCCACACTCAACATGTGGTTCTCGATGAATTCCACCGCCAAGTCTTTATTCGGCGAAGCACGGTTGATCATGGCACCCAGGACACCGACGAAAGGTGCGGCTGCTTTACCATCGACAGTCGGGATCTGCGTGACGCCAAAGTTGATCTTGGATTTCTCCAGGTTGTCCCACGCCCAGGGGCCATTGATCATCATGGCGATCTTGCCTTGGTTCACGCCTGCTTCCATATCTGCATAGCTTGCGCCCTTAGGCATCGCACCGGCTTTGATCAGCTTCATGATGGTCTCGACGCCTTTGACAGCACCAGCGTTGTTGACACCTGTATCGTTGGCATCATAGGAGCCATCAGCTTTGGCCTTGAAGGCATAACCGCCACCTGCGGCCAGCAGTGGCCAGGAGAAATAGGTGTTGGTGTAGTCCCACAGCAGGGCATGCTTGCCTTGCTTCTGCAGTTCCTTATCCAGCTTCAGCACATCGTCAAATGACTTCGGCGGCGTCTTGACCAAATCTTTGTTGTAAATCAGTGCCACGGCTTCAATGGACAACGGATAGCCATAGGTCTTGCCACCCACCGTGAACGCCTTCCAAGCCAGTGGCTCGATATCGCCCTGAACCTTCTTGGAAGGCTTGATGTCTGCAATCAAGCCGGATTGAATCCATTCACCGATGCGGTCATGCGGCCAGATCCAGATATCTGGCCCCTTCCCGGCGGCGGCAGCTTGCTGGAACTTGCTGGGCGCGTCTTCGGGATGCTCGACCGTCACTTGAACACCGGTCTTCTTGGCGAATTCTTCACCGACTTTTTGCAAGCCGTTGTAGCACTTGTCACCGTTGATCCACACCAACAGCTTGCCTTGATCAGCCGCTTGAGCATTTCCGGCAAAAGCAAATGCCACAGCGGCAGCCGCTGCGGCAAATTTCATCTTGTCACCTGCTGAGGACATTGACATCTCCTTCTAAGTTTTCCGACCCAGGTATGGGTGGGTGTCGTCTTTGAAACCTACTTTACAATCAGGCGCGCATTGCCCATACGCGCCGTCAATCCGCTTTCAAGCGACTTTTTCTTGTTTGGTTGCAACTGGATCAATCGTGCGGCGGCAAGCCAGTCCATTTTCATCGAACAGATAACAATGCTGCTCCGGCAGCCCCAATGTAACCTGCTCACCACGTATGGCCCGGTTGTCTGCTGCAGCGCGCGCGATCAAATGGTCGTCCGCACCGGCCACATCGATATAGAGGTAGGTCACGTCACCCAGATGCTCAGCAACCTGCAGCGTGCCGTGCAATATGTTGTCCCCCAATGGGCCATCCGCTACGACATGTTCGGGGCGAATGCCCAAGGTCACCTTGCTACCGACGCTGAGATGTGATGCATCGACCGCCACACGAATCACATCACCACTGTGCAATTTGACACGGGCGACCTTGCTATCTGCCGATATCAATTCGGCTGGCGCAAAGTTCATTTTGGGCGAGCCGATGAAGCCAGCCACAAACAGATTGCATGGGTGGTTGTATAGCTCGATCGGGTGTCCAACCTGCTCCACCTTGCCAGCACTCAATACCACGATACGATCCGCCAGCGTCATCGCCTCCACCTGATCGTGTGTGACATAGATCATGGTGGTGGCCAGCTCGCGGTGCAGTTTGGCAATCTCGATCCGCATCTGTACCCGTAATGCGGCATCCAGGTTGGAGAGCGGCTCATCGAACAGAAACACATTGGGTTTACGGACAATGGCCCGGCCAATGGCAACCCGCTGGCGCTGCCCGCCAGACAGTGCCTTAGGTTTACGAGCAAGCAGATGCTCGATCTGCAGAATTTTGGCCGCCCGCTCAACCGCCGCATTCATCTCCTGTTTGCTCGCACCCGCCAGCTTCAGGCCAAATGCCATGTTCTCGGCCACAGTCATATGCGGGTAGAGCGCGTAACTCTGGAACACCATGGCAATACCGCGTTTAGCGGGTGGTATGTCATTACACAACTGACCACCAATATAGAGCTCGCCCGCAGTGATGTCTTCCAGGCCTGCGATGGTGCGCAATAGCGTCGATTTACCGCAGCCAGATGGCCCGACGAAAACAACGAACTCGCCATCTTTGATATTGAGATCAATGCCATGCAAGGTTTCAATGTCGCCATAGGCCTTGCGAATACCCTTCAGAATTACTTCAGCCATGTCATCTGCCTTTAGATTGCAAGCCGCTGCCGATTCGGTCAGGCGCGGGTAAGGTGTCCATAGAATGCCGAATATGCCGGCAATTCGATTGTTGAACCGTTCAAGGTACTATCAAAGCCATGCCCAACAATCAGCGTCACCTGGTGATCGACGGGCAACGCCACCTGCTGGGTCTGCCCACTGAAATTGAAGCACGCGAACATTGACTGCTCCCCCTCGAATCGCTCGAAGGCCAGCACTTCAGCTTGTGTATCGACGAATCGGATCTGGCTGTCGAGAAGCAATGGCTGCGTTTTCCGCCAAGCCAGAAACGCCCTGAAGAAGTGCAATACCGACGCGGGGTCGGCCTCCTGCACATCCACTGCGCGTTCACGATGTACAGAGGGCACCGGTAACCATGGCGTAGCGGATGAGAATCCGCCATGATCTGCGTCATGCTGCCACGGCATTGGCGTGCGACAGCCGTCACGGCCTTTGAATTCAGGCCAGAAGGCAATGCCATAGGGGTCTTGCAGTTGTTCGAAAGGAATATCAGCCTCGGTCAAAGCCAGCTCTTCACCTTGATACAGGCAGACACTACCTCGTAAGCTGGTCTCCATGGCCAGCCACATCTTGGCCAACTGGGGGTTGGTCTCGCCTTTTCCCCAGCGCGTCAGGACCCGCTGCACATCATGATTACCGATTGACCAGCAACCCCAACCATCACCAATCTGAGCTTCTAGCGCCTCCACCTGTTGGCGGATGTATGCGGGCGAGCCATCCTGTGTCAGCAGATTGAAGCTATACGCCATATGCAGCTTGTCACCACCATTGGTATAGGCCGCCATGACCGCCAAGGAATCATCGTCACCCACCTCTCCCACGCTAGCTGCGCCGAATTCATCCAGTAAACCGCGCACGCGCTTCAGAAAGGCCAGGTTCTCCGGCTGGGTCTTGTCGTACAGATGGCGCTGGAATCCATAGGGATTGTCAGCCGAGACAGTTGTACTATCCCGATGGCTGGCTGGCGGATTGTTACGAAGCTGTCGGTCGTGGAAGTGGAAATTGCAGGCATCGAACCGGAAACCATCAACACCCCGCTCTAGCCAAAAACGAATGGTGCCGAGAATGGCATCCTGCACCTCGGGATGGTGGAAATTAAGGTCTGGCTGGCTTTGCAGGAAGTTATGCAGGTAATACTGCTTGCGGCGGGCATCCCATTGCCAAGCGGAGCCACCAAAGACCGACAGCCAATTTGTCGGTGGCGTACCATCAGCATTGGCTTCCGCCCATACATACCAATCGGCCTTGGGATTATCTCTGCTTTGCCGACATTCTTTGAACCAGGGGTGCTGATCTGCCGTGTGCGACAGAACCTGGTCAATGACCACCTTCAACCCCAGCTCATGCGCCTTGGCAATCAACACATCGAAATCAGCCAACGTGCCGAACAGTGGATCAACATCACAATAGTCCGATACATCGTAGCCGAAATCCTTCATCGGTGATTTGAAGAACGGGGAGATCCAGATGGCATCGACACCCAAGCTGGCAATATAGGGCAGCTTTTCGACGATACCCGGCAAATCACCGATGCCATCATGATTGCTATCTGCAAAGCTGCGTGGATAGATCTGATAGATCACGCCACCACGCCACCAATTTTTACTTGCCTGCATCATCTTTATGCCTTTTTGCAATTCGATATACCCGTTATCCAGGCACATTGCATTACAAAAAAATGCGGCGAGCGGGCGGAGATCGATACCCGCCGCCGCTAACCCTCTGGGAGGAGCTTAAGAAGGAAACTTGTTAAACCCTGACTGGCTTACCACCAAGCTTCAGTCTGGATACCATAGGAAGTGCCATTGGTCTTATCCTTGAAGACATCTCCACCGGCCACGCCCTCTTTGTTCCACTTGGCGTAAGTGACAAATGCACGGATGGTCGGACGAGACCAATAGCTCTTGCCTGCCGAAATCTGAGGTGCGATGGTCACTTTCCACAGATTACGGCTGTCGCCGGCTGCAGGCTTCACCTTGTCATAGCCAAGCTCGGTCGCCAGGCTGAACAATTCGTTGAAGTGATAGACCGGGCGCACGCCAGCGGTGAACCATTTGTCACCATCTTTCACCTTGGTGTAACCCACTACACCTTCACCATCGAGATTGCCCGCGTTGAAGAAGAAGCGATCCAACACACGCCACTTGTTCTTGTCGTTGGTGCCTGGGTAGGAAGAGCCATCCAGCTCAATGTTCTTGTCCGCATACTGAACAATGAACTTGTTCCAGTTGTCGCCCAGTGACAGGTTGTGCTGGACAGTGAACGATGTGCCGTTCTTGTTACCGGTACCATTGTTGTCAACGTTGTTCTTGGAACCGAAGTTCAAGCCCAGATCCAGTGAGCCTGCGCCACCCAGCTTGATCGCTTCCAGGCGCATGTCATGCGTGGTCTGGGTGACTTTACTGTTCTTGCTATCAGCACGACGGATATAGGCATATGACAACTTGCCGAATCCCAGGTCGATATCTTCGATACCACCGCCAGGGCCGGAGTTATTCCAGTAGAAGAAGTCATTCAGGTGGATATCATTACGCTTGTAGTAACGCTTACCCGCCCAGATCTTGGCCGTTGACAGCGCCCCTTCACCAAACCCACCGACTTCCGTCCAAGTCTGACGCCAAGCTGGGTCTGCCTGCTCCCAGTCACCATCGGCAGGCACGGAGAAAGCGAGCATGGTATGCAGTTTGAAGTAAGCGCTACCTTGTGCGGCCTTGTACAGATCTGCATCAAAAGCCAGCTCGCCGTAGGTTTCGCATTCGTTGCCCAAACGGTACTTGGATGCTGCACCATCCAACTGGTAACAGACCTGCTTACCGCCTTTTGAGCTGCTGCCCGCGCCAGAGCGCAAATAGCCATGAAAATCGATGCCAGCAGCAAATGATTGTGCCGCAAGCGCAGCAGATACCGCTGCAACTGATAGTGCGGTTTTAAATTTTGGATTCATGTCACCCTCCACAGTTGAAAGAACAATCGGCACTTGCATAAGCCAACTGTCAAGAAAAACGGATCACACTATTATTGTTATGCCCCTGCCGTTTTCCACTGTCACTGTTGTTGCTTGCCCGCTATCGGGATATGCCCTTTCAAAAAGAACATGTTGTTTTTTATAGTTGTTTATCGACGAAGCGCAGCTGCTTCCTGCGCCAGCTTGGTAATTGCCGCCCAATCGCCATTTTCCAGCAATGCTTTGGGTGTCAGCCATGAACCACCCACACATGCTACGTTTGGTAACGACAAGAACTCCGGTGCCGTCGTGACGGATATCCCGCCGGTCGGGCAAAAAACGATATCGGCAAATGGCCCACCCAGGGCCTTCAACATGCCCACCCCACCGGCCTGTTGTGCCGGAAACAATTTGAGCCGGGTGAAGCCTGCATCACGTGCGCGCATCAGATCCGATGGCGTCATCACACCCGGCAGCAAGGGTATTGCTGTCGCTTGGGCAGCCGCTGCCAGCGCATCGGTCAGACCCGGGCTGACCATAAATTGCGCACCAGCGGCAACCGCAGCCTGCAATTCCTCTGGATTGGTCACGGTACCCGCACCCACAATGGCATCCGGTACCGCAGCTCGCATGGCACGGATGGCATCAAGTGCGATGGCAGAACGCAAGGTGACTTCGAGCACGCGAATGCCACCTGCTACCAAGGCCTGTGCCAATGGCACAGCATGTTCAATCTTTTCGACCACAATCACCGGCATGACCGGAGAAGCACGCATGATGGAGAGGATGTCCATTCGTATCCTTTTTATGCAACCCGTCTTAATATGACCTGTTTCCTTGGCGTTGATCCCAACGCGCTCAGTCGAGCATGCCGAAACTCATCGCACCTTGCTCGGCCCCGGTGGCATGGCCACGGAAGGCACCAAACAGCTCACGGCCCATGCCGAAGTTGTTATCACGCAGATCACGTTGTGCGATCTCCCGTTCTGCCCACTCATCATCAGCGACTTCAGCACGTAAGACCCCCTGCTCGGCATCAAGCAAAATGATGTCGCCGTCCCTGACTCGCCCCAAAGGACCACCTACAACACACTCTGGTGTCACATGGATGGCGGCAGGCACTTTGCCCGAGGCACCAGACATCCGACCATCGGTGACCAAGGCCACCTTGAAGCCTTTGTCTTGTAGATTGGCCAAGGTTGGGGTGAGCTTGTGCAACTCTGGCATGCCGTTTGCCCGAGGGCCTTGAAAACGAATCACCGCAATAAAATCACGCTCCAGCTCACCGCGCTTATATGCACTCAGCAGTTCATCCTGGCCATCGAACACCACGGCAGGTGCTCGTACGACGCGGTTTTGCGGCTTGACTGCGGAAACCTTGATCACTGAACGACCCAAATTGCCGGTCAACAGCTTCAATCCGCCATCTGCAGAGAATGGGCTGCTGGCTTTACGCAACACATCTTGATCAAGGCTTTCGACCGGCGCATCACGCCAAGTCAGCCGCCCCTCTAGCAGGAAAGGCTCTTTCATATAGTGTCGCAAGCCACGACCCATGATGGTCAATACGTCTTCATGCATCAGGCCGGCATCCAACAGCTCCCGGATCAAGAACCCCATGCCACCTGCGGCATGAAAATGATTCACATCGGCAGAGCCGTTGGGATAGATTCTGGCCAGTAGTGGCACAACTGCCGACAACTCATCAAAATCAGTCCAATCGATGAGGATGCCCGCCGCACGTGCCATCGCTATCAAATGGATGGTGTGATTGGTGGAGCCGCCGGTTGCAAGCAAACCAACGATGGCATTGACGATCGTTTTTTCGTCCACGATCTCGGCTACAGGTGTGTAACGCTGCCCCAGATCGGTCAATTGAGCCGCATGACGTGCCGCCTCACGCGTCAGCGCTTCTCGCAATGGAGTGCCGGGGGTCACAAAGGCTGCGCCAGGCAGATGGAGCCCCATCACCTCCATCAACATCTGATTGGAGTTGGCAGTGCCATAGAATGTACAGGTACCAGCGCCATGGTAAGCCTGAGATTCCGCCTCCAGCAGCGCCTCACGGGTCAGCTGCCCAGCAGCATGCAGTTGGCGGATACGTGCTTTCTCATCATTTGACAAACCTGATGTCATTGGCCCCGCTGGCACAAACACAGCTGGCAGATGCCCAAATTGCAAGGCACCGATCAACAAACCTGGCACGATCTTGTCACAGACGCCGAGATACAAGGCGGCATCAAACATATTGTGAGACAGCGCAATCGCGGTTGACATGGCGATTACATCCCTGGAGAACAACGATAGCTCCATCCCGGGTTGGCCCTGGGTCACGCCATCACACATGGCGGGCACGCCCCCTGCGAATTGCGCGGTTGCGCCAGCTTCCCGAGCTGCATCCTTGATCCAGGCGGGGAAGGCTTCGAATGGTTGATGTGCCGACAACATATCGTTGTATGCCGAGACAATCGCCACATTTGCCTTGCGGACTTCCCTCAGCATGATCTTGTCACCAGCCGGTGCTGCCGCAAAGCCATGCGCCAGATTGGTGCATGACAGATGCCCTCTCAACGGACCTTGCCCACGTGCATTGGCCACCCGTTGCAAATAAGCCGTGCGCAACGACGCGCTACGCGCTTTGATTCGTGTAGTGACTTCGGCAACTCGTTGATTCAGCATGCTTTACCTAGCTATTGAAAGTTCAACACATTTCAGCAGACGCGCTGGCACGGCAATGGTAGTTTTCCTACAACTCAAAAGCAAGCGCTATTTTTAGTTTTGCTACATTTTGGTGCAGAGGAATAATGAAATTCCATACATTACAATGATTTCATTGAGTTTAATTGCCAGGCCCATTGCACCATCATGTACTGATACTACGTAATCTAGTGTAATCCCTTTGTACATTTCCATATCATTGTAGTAATCTTACATACAATTCTAAGATCAGATTACGGCTCATCATTACCGACCATGCCGCGCTGCACCGATAAGACAAAAACCCGTCGGAACAGTGACATGAATAGATCACCTACGAGCTGTATAGGCGGTTCTGGTGCTCGTTGCCAGATAAACAGGATGCAATCTGGTTACAGCCAAGGCGCAGCGCCCCACAAGTGTGCCAAGGATTCTGGATGGACTACGTAGCGCCAGCAGTGATCCCTGGCGCATGAGACAAAGGAAAGGAAAAGCTGTGGCTGCGGTACAGACGTTTGACATGATTTTGTTCGGTGGAACCGGCGATCTGGTGATGCGTAAGCTGTTGCCAGCGCTATATCATCAGCATCGCGACGGGCAGATGGGGGATGGTGCCCGCATCATCGGCGTTGCACGTAGCAATTTAAGTAGTGACGACTACATCGCCACCGCCGAGAAGCACTGTGCCCAATACCTGGGTGAAGCCTTCGACAAGGCTGTCTGGGCCAGCTTCGCACAGCGCCTGGGCTACCAGCGGGTGGATGCGCAGAATCCCGCTCACTTTGCTGATCTGGCCGCCATGTTGGATCAATTCAAAGACCGTATCCGTGTCTATTATCTCTCCACCGCACCCAGCCTGTTCACTGCGACGTGCGAGAACCTCGCCAATGCCGGTCTGGTGACTGCTCACTCCCGCGTGGTGCTCGAAAAGCCTCTTGGCCATGATCTCGCATCATCGCAAGCGATCAATGATGCGGTAGGCCGCTATTTCGCTGAAAATCAGATTTACCGGATCGACCATTACCTGGGCAAAGAACCGGTACAGAACCTGCTCGCACTACGCTTTGGCAATGCGCTGTTCGAGCCGTTGTGGCGTCGTGAATGGGTGCGAGATGTCCAGATCACCGTTGCAGAGCAGATTGGTGTCGAGACGCGTGGCGATTTTTACGACAAGACAGGCGCGCTGCGCGATATGGTGCAAAACCATCTGCTGCAATTGCTGTGCATCGTTGCGATGGAGCCGCCTTCCAGTATCGATTCCGATGCGGTTCGCGATGAAAAATTGAAGGTGCTGCGTGCGCTGAAGCCTTTCACACCCAACGAGGTCATCACCAAGACTGTCCGAGGACAATACCGGGCGGGTGCTGCGGCAGGCAAGCCTGTACCTGGGTATCTGGAAGAGCCCGAGATTCCTGCGGACAGCCGCACCGAGACGTTCGTTGCGATCAAGGCGGAAATCGACACCTGGCGCTGGGCTGGCGTGCCCTTCTTTTTGCGCACCGGCAAGCGTATGCAGGAAAAAGTCGCTGAGATCGTCATCAACTTCCGGGATGTGCCGCATTCCATCTTTGGCATGCCTGCGGGGCATGGTTTCAACCGGTTGGTCATCCGCATGCAACCCGAAGAATCCATGAAGCTCTATCTGCTGGCCAAACAACCCGGCGATGCCATGCATCTGGGCCAGGTCCATCTCAATCTCGATTTTGAGGAAACGTTCAAGACACGGCGCCTGGAAGCCTATGAACGTCTACTCATGGATGCGGTGCGGGGCAAGTTGACCCTGTTTGTGCGCCGTGACGAGCAAGAGGCTGCCTGGCGTTGGGTAGAGCCGATCATCGATGCATGGGAACAAAGCACCGACAAGCCCAAAACCTATACCGCCGGGACATGGGGCCCAGCGGCCTCCAGCGCTCTGCTGTCGCGGGATGGCCTGGCTTGGCATGAGGAAATATGATGGCCGTGACTGAACACCTGTTTGACAACACCTCTTCACTGGATCAAGCGCTCGCTCAGCAAGTCGGCCAGATCTTGAAAGATGCCGTAGCCGAGCGAGGCCAGGCCAGCCTGGCCGTGTCGGGTGGCCGGACACCGTTAGGCTTTTTCAAGGCTTTGTCGCAGATGGCATTGCCCTGGCAAGCCATCGTGGTCACCTTGGTGGATGAGCGCTGGGTGGCACCCGCACACGGTGATAGCAATGAAAAACTGGTTCGGGACAACTTGCTGCAACACGCTGCCGCAGTTGCCCGATTCGTTCCAATGAAAAATCTGGCCGACACCCCCGAGGCGGGCCTTGAACAGCTCATAGCGGCGTATCAGGCCGTTCCCAAGCCGTTCGATGTCATCATCTTGGGCATGGGTGATGATGGGCATACAGCGTCACTCTTTCCTGGGGCAGATGAGCTGCAACATGGCCTGACCAGCCAAGACCTGCTATGTGCCGTGAACCCAGGGCATGCCCCCCATGCAAGAATGTCGCTGACTGCGCACAGCATCACCCAGGCACGTCATCTGTTCCTGCACATCAGCGGGCAAAAGAAACGCGACGTACTTGCACAAGCCATGCAGGCGGGGCCTGTTGAAGCACTCCCCGTGCGCTTTGCCATTCAGCAACACAAGGTACCTTTACATGTCTATTGGGCAGCCTGATCACTTTCCACGTCTATTGGGCGACATTGGTGGCACCAATGCCCGCTTTGCCCTGCAATTCAGCGCTGGCGGGCCGATTGAGCACATCGTGACGCTTCCCTGCGAGGCGTTCCCTACGCCTTTGGCCGCCATCCAGCACTACTTGGCACAAGCGGGCGGCGTGACGCCACGCTGTGGCGCCATTGGTATAGCCAATCCCATCACCGGCGATTTGGTGAAAATGACCAATCACCATTGGACATTTTCCATCGAGGCATTGCGCCAAGCCTTGATGTTGGATCGATTGTTGTTCCTGAACGACTTCACCACCCTGGCATGGTCACTCCCGGCGCTCAAGCCGGAAGAGTTGACGCAGGTTGGAGGGGGCACGGCGATCGAACGGGCGCCCATCGCACTCTTGGGTGCGGGCACGGGCTTGGGCGTCTCGGGCCTGGTGCCTTACCCGGGCGGCTATGCGCCACTGGAAGGTGAAGGCGGTCATGTGACATTGCCGACATTCAATGACCGAGAAGCGGCCATTGTCAGTCTGATCCGTCGCGAATTCCCGCATGTCTCGGCAGAGCGGGTTTTGTCCGGGGTTGGTCTGCCCACGCTGTATCTGGCCATTGCACAGCTGCAACAGGTCGAGCCGGAAACATTGACGCCAGCCCAGATCACCGAACGTGCCATCAGCCGGAGCTGTCCAGTCTGTGCCGAAGTGCTCTCCACATTCTGTGCCATGCTGGGCACGGTTGCGGCAGATCTGGCACTGACATTGGGTGCGCGGGGTGGCGTCTACATCGGCGGGGGCATCATACCCAAGCTGGGCGACTACTTTATTCAATCGACCTTCCGCGCACGCTTTGAGCAGAAGGGCCGGTTTGAGCAATACCTGCGCGCCATTCCAGTCTATGTGATCCATGCGCAGTACCCAGCACTGACCGGGGCGGCGCGGGCGCTGGATAGCGCGATCTGAATTAACCTGCACAATAAAAACAGCGGTTGCACAGCAATCGAGAGACCTCTGTAGAGCGAAGACATGCTGAACAAAATTCAGGAAGTGCTGGACAGCCTTTCCAAATCGGAGCGGAAAGTAGCCGAGCTGGTGCTGGCACAGCCCAATATGGTAGCCAGTGCGCCTATTGCCGCCATTGCCGATCAGGCCGGTGTCAGCCAGCCCACGGTCATCCGGTTTTGTCGTAGCCTGGATTGCAATGGTTTGCAGGACTTCAAACTGCGACTGACCAAAAGTCTGGTATCAGGTGTGCCATATGTCCACCAATCGGTCATGTCAGGCGACAGCCCACACGATTTGATCGCCAAGGTATTCGACAATTGCGTTTCCAGCCTATTGCGCACCCGCAACGAAATGAACCCCGACTCATTGCAGCAAGCGGTGGGGATTCTGGCCAGCGCCAACAAGATCGAATTCTATGGTCTGGGTAACTCCGGCATCATCGCTGCCGATGCGCAGCATAAATTTTTCCGGCTTGGCGTGCCGACAGTGTCCTATTCTGACCCGCACATTCATGGTATGGCGGCAACCATGCTGCAACCCGGCGATGCAGTTGTCGCCATTTCCAATACAGGCCGGACGGCTGATCTGATCCGTAGCGTACAGATCGCGCGTGAGGTGGGGGCAAAGGTGGTCGGCATCACCCGTAGCAATTCGCCGCTGGCGCAATATTGCCATGTCGCCTTGTATGCCGACACGCCAGAGGACCCGGATATCTATACCCCGATGGTGGCACGGATCGTCCACTTGGCCATCATCGATGCCCTGGCGGTAGGGGTTTCACTCCGGCGCGGCCCCGAGCTGATCCGCCAATTGGAGCAAGTGAAACGGATTTTGAAGGAAAAACGGGTCAGGGGGTTTGAGTAACGCCTCTCCTGTCACAGATCGCTTGCAAAATCAGCCGGTGATCGTCCGCAGACCTGCCAGCTGATGACAACATCCAAGCTGGTCATTGTTTCAAACCCCGTTCGATGTGCTGTGTCAGCGGAATGCGCACGGCCATACCGTGAACGGGGGCATCCAAGCCGAGAGACATCGGCAGTATGAAGGGTTGTCAGCAGCCCTGAATCAAACAACAGCACGGTGACAAACGTTGCCACCCTGGCTCAGTCTGCAAGGCTGACAAACCAGGTGGGATTCGAATGTATTTCTTGTTCTGGCTGGCTTGTCGAGTCAGCGGAACCTGCATGGGAATCACGATGTCCAGCCTAACCCAATCTCCTGCCTGGCTTGCGCTGCAGGCCCACTATGAGCAGACACGCCATCTGCACCTGCGTGAGTTGTTTCTTCATGACCCAGGGCGTGCCGAGCGGATGTCGATCGAAGTAT
The DNA here is from genome assembly GCF_014202905.1 of Chitinivorax tropicus. Taxonomy (NCBI): domain Bacteria; kingdom Pseudomonadati; phylum Pseudomonadota; class Betaproteobacteria; genus Chitinivorax; species Chitinivorax tropicus. The sequence continues at coordinate 98,811 of NZ_JACHHY010000002.1, forward strand.
GTGACATGTTGCTCGATTATTCGAAAAACCGTGTCACCGATCAGACCTTGCGCCAGCTGATTGATCTGGCCAAGCAAGAAAACGTGCCGCAGCGCATCGCCGCCATGTTTTCAGGTGAAAAGATCAATGTCACCGAGAACCGGGCTGTACTACATACCGCACTACGCAACCGTGCCAATACGCCAGTCTACGTGGATGGCGAAGATGTCATGCCCAAGGTCAATGCGGTATTGGCCCGCATCGGCAATTTCTGTGACCGCGTGCGGCATGGTGAGTGGCTGGGTTACACCGGGCAGCCGATCACCGATATCGTCAATATCGGCATTGGCGGCTCTGACCTGGGCCCGCTGATGGTCTGTGAGGCATTGAAGCCATATGGTCATCCACGCCTCAACATGCATTTCGTGTCGAATGTCGATGGCGCACAGATTGTCGATGTGCTGCGGAAATGTCACACCGCCACCACGTTGTTTGTGATCGAGTCGAAGACCTTCACCACCTCGGAAACGCTCACCAATGCCCACACGGCACGGAACTGGTTCCTGCGCTCCTCGCGAGATGAAAAGGCCATTGCCAAGCACTTTGTCGCGGTATCGACCAATGCCAAGGCCGTTTCCGAATTCGGCATCGACACCAACAACATGTTCGAATTCTGGAACTGGGTAGGGGGCCGATACAGCCTGTGGTCCGCAATCGGCCTGCCTATCGCACTGTTGCTGGGCAAGGAACACTTCCAGGCATTGCAGACCGGCGCGCATATGATGGACCAGCATTTCCGCAATGCGCCGCTGGAAAAGAACATGCCGGTCATCATGGCGCTGCTGGGTATCTGGTACGGCAATTTCCACGGTGCCGCCAGCCAGGTGATTGCGCCTTACAACCAAAGCCTGCACCGCCTGCCTGCTTACATGCAACAACTGGACATGGAGTCGAATGGTAAATCCATCCGGCTGGATGGCAGCCGCGTCGATTACCAGACCAGCGGCGTCATCTGGGGTGAGACTGGCATCAACGGCCAGCACGCGTACTTCCAGATGTTGCATCAGGGCGCACAGCTGATACCGATCGATTTCATCGCATCGATCGAAAACCCCAGCACCCTGCCCGATCACCATCAGATTCTGCTGGCCAACTTTTTTGCACAGGCCGAAGCCTTCATGCGCGGCAAAACCGAGGCCGAGGTGCGCACCGAGCTGTTGGCACAGGGCATTGAAGGTGAAAAGGCCGCCAAACTGCTGCCGCACAAGGTCTTCGAGGGAAATCGCCCCTCCAATACCTTGCTGCTGCACCGCCTCGACCCGAAGACCCTGGGGGCACTGATTGCGTTGTATGAGCACAAGATCTTCACTCAGGGCGTGATCTGGGGCATCAACAGCTTCGACCAATGGGGGGTGGAGCTGGGTAAGCAATTGGCAACGACCATCCACGCCGAGCTGATGAACCCTTTGCCGGCACAGCACCACGACAGCTCAACCAACCGATTGATCAACTACTACAAGCAACGTGCCAAGGTATAGGCCCTGCCTGGTTTGTCAGCCTGTGGAGACCGACTCGCCGCATACGTGGCGGGCCGGTCTGTCGATACCCTCTCCCGCCTCGATCAAGGCCAGTTTCTGGCTGCGCGTCAGCTGTTTGATGGCCCGCTCACGCTTCAATGCCTGGCTTTTGCTTTCGACCGGCTCCACATATCGGAGCGTCAATGGGCCACGCCCACGGGTGTACCGCGCGCCCGTGCCTTGCTCGTGTTCACGTATCCGCCGAGGCAGGTGATTGCTGACGCCGGTATACAGTGATCCATCAACACATTGCAGGATATAGACCACCCACTGCCCCGCCGGATGATTCTGCCAATCCGCTACCATAGGCCACAACTCAATCCAGCCGCAGCCGTTGCGCCCAATTCTTCACAGGCCAACAACACCATGGCCGTCAACTCACCTTTGCAAATGATGGGTGGTGCCATGTTTTGCAACGGGTAGCCCCGTGCGATGCGCTCAATGGCTGTCAACGCCCCTGTTCCGTCATTCCCCGCGCTGATGAATACCGCAAATGGCAGGCCCTCGACTTGACCCTGTGCGGGGTAATAGGTCCGATCCAGGAAATCTTTGAGCGCACCAGCCATATAGCCGAAATTCTCTGGCGTCCCCAATAACAGCGCATCACACCATAGCAGGTCGTCCAAACCCGCCTGCAATGCTGGCAACATGCGCGTCTCGACCTCATCAGCGAGCTGCATGGCGCCACGCCGCACGGACTCAGCCATCATGAAGGTATGGCCGGTCTGGCTGGCATATACGATCAGCAGATGCTTCATTGCCCGATGCCCGGCCAATTGGGTGGCACCACAAAGCCGCGATTGCGCTCGACCCAATCCTGCGCATCATTTCTTTCCAACTCTGCCACCATGATTGGATGGGGGTGTTGCAGCATGCTGTCGGCCAGCGCCGCAGCCAACGCCGTCAAAGACAGCGGGGTGACCTGCTGGCTGGTTACCGGCGCAATCCAATACAGCTTCGGCAGGCAGGCATAACGACTGGCCGGGTTCAGCTCTGTGATTGCCCACCCCGCTTGCCAGCTGGCCCACCAACCATGAGGATGGGCTTTTTGTACATCCCGCCATGATCCCCTGGGATAGAACAACCACCCTTTCAACCAAGCCAGTGACTGATCCGGGCGGCAAGGTAACAGCGGTAATGCCTCGGGCCGCTGTGACATGGGTAATTGATGATCGCGCAGCCTGGCCCATTTCAGGCTGAATCGATCAATAGGGTTGGGGCCGATCATGCTGTCCAACTGCTGACCGGTCTGCAGAAACAGTTTGAATGCGCACTCGACATGGGTCAGACCCAACACAGGCAATGCCGTCAGAAAGTCAATCTCACCAATGGTCAGTGCTTCGCGTTTGATCACCAAATGATCGGCATACAGCCGAAAGCCAGGCGCATGACTGAACAGAAATCGCAGCAAGGCCTCGACATAATAGCCAAGCCGCGCAGCGGAGGTTGGCGCGATGAATGTATGTAGCGCAGCTGGATTGGCCTGCAGGGTAGCGAGCCAACACGCCAGCTCTTGATATTGTTGGTGAAACCAGCGGTCAGGAATACAGTGAGCCTGCTCGGCACCGGGCAGTGCCGATGACAGCCCCGAGGAACCTATCAGCCAAGCCAGATTGCGGACATGGACATCTGTCAGCCCATTCAACAGTCCGGCGGTCTGATTCATGGTCAGGTCTCGTATAGCTCCAGTGGCAGGCCGTCTGGGTCCTGAAAGAATGTAAAGCGGCGCCCTGTCAGTTCATCGATCCGCACCGGCTCTGCTGCCACCTGGTGATCAGCCAGATGGGCGAGTGCCGCATCCAGATCCGTAACAGCCACGGCCAGATGCCGTAGCCCACAGGCCTCTGGACGGGAGGGGCGGCTGGGCGGCTCAGGGAAGCTGAACAGCTCCAGCTGAGTGCCATCAGGCAGCGCCAGATCCAGCTTCCAAGACTGGCGCTCAGCTCGCCAGGTTTCTGCAATGATCTGCAATCCCAATACAGTAGTATAGAAATGCCTGGATCGCGTGTAGTCGCTGCAAATCAGCGCCACATGGTGAATGCCGGACAAGCCGATCATGCGGGCTCACCGGCTTTTGCTTTGGGCTTACGACGGCGACGGCGGCGAGCCTTGTTGGGCTTACCATTGGCCTCCGCCACATCAGCAGCTTCCGGCTGATCAGCCGCTTCTGCTGGCATCGGCTCCACCGAGAGCGGCATGGGAGCTTCGACAGCAGCGGTAGGCAATCGCTCTTCCGTGGTCTCCTCTGCTACAGGAGAAGTGGTCTTACTGGGCTTTTTGGACTTACCCTTGGTGCGATTCTGCTCCTTGGGTTTTTCCTTGAGTTTGTCTCTTTGCTTGCTCGGCGCTTTGCCTAATGGCTTGGTTTCAACCCACACATTGGGCTCGTTCGATACCTCGGCAGCAGATCTGGGTGGCGGTGCCAGCTCGGGCGGCATCGGCACCAGCACATTGCCTTCCATGAGGCGCCGGGCACTCCGTCGCATCACGACCTGTGCAACCGTCCAATCCACCCCCTTTCCGGCCACCTCCGCCGACATCTCTGTCACGCCCGAGGGCTGGCCAAAACGCAGGCTACGTGACGGGTCCAACGCCTTGCCAATGGTCTGCGACACAACGGTGCCAGGCACATATGCCGCAACTGTCAGTGCAATCGCGCCGGTACCCGTGTAGGCATGGTGTAATTTACCCATTGATATGATGCGGGCCGAGATATCATAAGCAGTTTTCTCTACAGCCTTTCCACCCGCTGCAACAAAATTCGCAGACTTGGCCACGAAACTGATCTTGGGCGTCGCCGGTCGGCTTGCAGTGGCCTCTTCCTGATTGGCTGCCAGCCCCATGGCAACGGCAGCCTGGGCACGGATGCTCTCCAGCTGTTTCAGGATATCTACGTGTTGATTGATTTCCGCCTGACTTTCCAGCCCTGTCAGCCCTACATCCTTAGCTTTGACAAAAACGGTAGGATTGCCCGCATCGATCATGGTGACTTTGATCTTGCCCAGCTCGGGTACATCCAATGTATCGGTCTTGTTGCCGGTGGGAAACAACTTACCTGCGCTACCGCCGGCAGGGTCGAGAAACACCAGCTTGATCTCAGCCCCAGGGAACGGTAGACCATCAAAGCAGAAATCCTGCTCGACAACCGGCATGCCATGCAGGACAGGTACATGAGCCAAGATCAACTTGTTGATATTGGCCTGCCAGATGCGGACAACCGCCTCGCCATCCTCGACCTTGACCATTTTTTCTTCAATTGCAAAAGCCGCCACTGCTGCGGTCAGATTGCCACAATTCCCGGAAAAGTCGATCAAGCCATCTTCGATGGAAACATGACCAAACAGATAGTCCACATCGGCATCATCACGGCTCGACGGGCTGACCAGCACGACTTTGCTGGTGCTGGAGGTTCCCCCGCCAACGCCATCCATCTGCTTGCCATAGGGGTCAGGGCTACCAATGGCGCGAAGCAGGATGCGATTGGTCAAGGCCGGGTCGGCAGGCAACACATCGGCACGAAAAAACAAACCTTTACTCGTACCGCCGCGCATCAGCACGGCGGGTATCTTCAGTTGATTCATCGATCGCTTAACAGGGGTGGCCCAGGCCACCACCAAGAATTCATCACATATCAGCCGCTCAACGCCCCAGACGGAGCTGGCTGACGCACTCTCACACTTGAATACATGCTGCCTGACATGATGATTTGACCAGCTGATACTACGTAGCAGGTCTCAAACCAAACATCAGCGTCGCGGGCCATCACCCAACAACATCACGCTGGCAAGCCAAGACAGTACACCATACACCATTGCACCCCAGAAAGCAGCACCAAAGCCTGCCACATGAAACCCTTTGATCACATAGGACACCAGCCAGAACAGCAAAGCATTCAGCACCAGTATGAACAATCCTAATGTCAACAATGTGATAGGAAGCGTCAGCAGACGTAAGACGGGGCGGACAAAGGTATTCAGCAAGCCCAGCGCCAATGCGACCATCAGCGCACGCACCCAGCCATCCAGATAAATACCTGGCACTAATTGGGTGACCAACAACAGGCAAACCGTGTTGACGATCCAGGCAGCAAATGGTTTCAAGATGGCGGGCTTCCTTGGTGGTTACCCGCCTGAGAAAAGGCCGTCAGGCAGGCTGGGTCTCCCCAGCCGCTATTATGCCTCGACAGACTCGGTTGTGACGACTTCACCGCGCAGACTGTGCGGCAAGGCTTCTGTAATGCGGACATCGACGAAATGGCCAATCAGGCGTGGGTTGCCAACGAAATTGACCACGCGGTTGTTGTCGGTGCGGCCCGCCAGCTCACTATCATCTTTACGGGACAAACCTTCAACCAGGACACGCTGAGTAGTGCCGACCATGCGCTGGGAAATATCCTGCGCCATGTCTTCAATGCGCTTTTGCAGCCGCATCAGGCGCTTCAGCTTGACATCCTGCGGGGTATCGTCCTGCAGCTCCGCAGCAGGGGTGCCTGGGCGGCGGCTGTAGACGAACGAGAACGATGTATCGAAACCGACATCTTCGATCAATTTCATGGTGGCTTCGAAATCAGCCTCTGTCTCACCAGGGAAGCCTACGATGAAATCCGAGCTCAGGCTCAGGTCTGGGCGAACTGCACGTAGCTTACGAATCACCGATTTGTATTCCAGCACCGTATAGCCGCGCTTCATATTCATCAGCACCCGATCCGACCCCGCCTGCACCGGCAGATGCAGATGCGACACCAGCTTCGGCAGCGTGGCGTAGCAATCGATCAGACGTTGGGTCATTTCCTTGGGATGGCTGGTGGTATAGCGGATACGCTCGATGCCTGGAATCTCGTGAACCACTTCCAGCAACAAGGCAAAATCGGCGATCTCACCATCTGCCATGCGGCCAAGATAGGCATTGACGTTCTGCCCCAACAGGGTCACTTCCTTCACGCCCTGTTGCACCAGCCCGGCGATTTCGGTCAGCACGTCCTCAAAGGGCCGGGACACCTCTTCACCACGGGTATATGGCACAACACAGAAACTACAGTATTTCGAGCACCCCTCCATGATGGAGACAAAAGCCGTTGCGCCTTCCACCTTGGCTGGCGGCATGTGATCGAATTTCTCTACCTCTGGAAAGGAGATATCCACTTGTGACCGCCCGCTTTGCTGGCGCTCAGCGATCAGCTCTGGCAGACGATGGAGTGTCTGTGGGCCGAAGACCACGTCTACATAGGGCGCGCGCTTGACGATGGCATCGCCCTCCTGGCTGGCCACGCAACCGCCCACGCCAATGACCAGATTCGGATTCTGCTGTTTGAGATGCTTGATGCGCCCCAAGTCAGAGAACACCTTCTCCTGGGCCTTTTCGCGCACGGAACAGGTGTTGAACAAGATCACATCCGCCTCTTCCGGATTGTCAGTCTTGATCATGCCCTCGGCGGCATTCATCACATCCACCATCTTGTCCGAGTCATACTCGTTCATCTGGCAGCCGAATGTCTTGATAAAAATCTTCTTGGTCATTTGCAAAAATACCGGCGTTCCGCGAAATCGGCGGAAGATATCATGAAAAGCACCTAAATATCAATCAGATATAGGATGGTCAGCTATACAACGGGCTCAAGGTCTTCCAAGAGATGCTCGATCTCTTTCTCTCGATCCGTAGGATGCTTGGCAAACCAACGAACCCGGGCACGTGGATGGGTATCACCAATTGGAACATAGATCTCTTCGACCATGCCTTTACGGCGATCAAAATAACGGGCAGTTTCTGGCGGGAACGATGTCAGGCGAGCAGGAATAATACGAACAATTTGTTTTTCTTTGACAGCCATACCAAATCACATTGGAAAAAGAGACAGTATCTTCCTTCCACTTTAGGTTCTGTCAACGTTATTTCAAGTAACTGGCTGATATGAGCATACGCTCCGCCATGCAGCATGCGCTCGAAACAATGCTGGCAGAACCTGCTTTTACCGGTTCAACTCTCGCCCATGGCTGCCAATACATCATCCAGCGAGTCCTGCCAGTCAGGCAATGACAGGCCGAACTGAGTATTCAGCTTTTGATTGGACAGCACGGAATACCCAGAGCGTTTGGCTGGCACGGGATACTCCGTCGATGGGATCGGCAACAGAGCAGCCAAGTCGCGTTGCTGCCAACCGGGCAATTGGCGCACTCCAGCCAGAATGGCTTGTGCATATCCATACCAGCTTGTCTCACCAGCTGCTGTCAAGTGGTAGAGGCCGGAACAGTCTGCCAGGCTGTCAGGGGCCTTTACCCAGCACTGCGCCAGAATCTGCGCGGTTGCTTCGGCAATCAACCGGCTCCATGTCGGGGCTCCGATCTGGTCGGCCACGATCTTCAGCTCCTCACGCTCTTGAGCAAGGCGGAGGATGGTGCGCATGAAATTTGCACCACGGATTCCATACACCCAGCTCGTGCGCAGACACAGGTAAGGGATACCTGCAGCCATCAATGCTTGCTCCCCTTCCAGCTTGGTGCGTCCATAGGCATTGAGCGGGCTGGGCGTGTCCGTTTCGACATATGGTGCAGCCTTACTGCCATCAAAAACATAGTCTGTTGAGTAATGCACCACAGCAGCACCCAACCGCTTTGCCTCTTCTGCCATCACCGCTACGGCAGTCGCATTGACCGCACGGGCAGTGGATATATCACTTTCCGCCTTATCCACAGCAGTATATGCGGCAGGATTGACGATCAACGCAGGTTTGATGGTCCGTAACAGATCACGAAGCTGGTGTGCATTCGCCAGATCCACATCCTGGCGACCGCAGGCGACTACTTTTCCCAATGGCGCCAAACTGCGCATCAACTCCCAACCGACCTGACCATCTTTTCCCGTGACCAGAATGATTGGTGATCTCATGAGTAGACCTCTGCATGCGCCAGCGGTACGCCTGCCAGATCCTTGGCTGATAAGGTCGGCTCACCTTCCAGCGGCCAGGGAATGGACAGCTGCGGGTCGTTCCAGGCAATGGCCCGCTCGTGTTCCGGGTACCAATAGTCGGTGGTTTTATAGAGGAATTCCGCCACATCGGATACCACGATGAAGCCGTGCGCAAAGCCGGGTGGCACCCACATCATGTGCTTGTTTTCCGCGGACAGGGTCTGGCCTACCCATTGCCCAAAGGTGGCTGAGCTCCGACGAATATCCACCGCCACGTCAAATACTTCACCCACGACCACGCGCACCAGCTTACCTTGGGCATGCTGGATCTGGTAGTGCAATCCGCGTAGCACCCCTTTTGCAGACCGCGAGTGGTTGTCCTGTACAAAGGGGGTGATAACCCCTGTCAATTCACGGAACAGGCGCTCGTTGAAACTTTCAAAGAAAAAACCGCGCTCATCGCCAAACACCTTGGGGGCGAGCACTTTGACATCAGGAATACGTGTGGTAATAACCTGCATCAGAAAACTTTCTCATCAATCATTCGTAACAGGTACTGCCCATAGCCTGTTTTTGCCAGTGGCTTCGCCAACCGTTTGACTTGCTCAGCATCGATGTACCCCATCCGGTAAGCTATTTCTTCTGGGACGGCGACTTTCAAGCCCTGGCGCTTTTCGATGGTCTGGATGAACAACCCTGCTTCAATCAAGGATTCATGCGTGCCTGTATCCAACCAAGCATGGCCACGCCCCATGGTGACGACATCCAACTGCCCTTGTGCCAGATAGCGATTGTTGACATCGGTGATCTCCAGCTCACCACGCTCAGATGGCTTGATGGTTTTTGCAATATCAATGACCTGTCGGTCATAGAAATACAAACCGGTCACAGCGTATCGGGACTTGGGTTCCTTGGGTTTTTCTTCCAAGCTGATCGCACGCCCCTGCTCGTCGAATTCCACCACGCCATATCGCTCCGGATCAGTCACCGGATACGCGAAGACAGTCGCGCCATCTTCCTTGGCAGTAGCGGCTTGCAGGCGGGCCGCCAGATCGTGGCCGTAGAAAATATTATCCCCCAGCACCAGCGCACATCGGTCATCACCAATGAACGATTCACCAATGATGAATGCCTGTGCCAACCCATCTGGCGACGGCTGTACTGCATATTCGAAATTCATCCCCCACTGGTGGCCATCCCCCAGCAACTGCTGGAATCGGGGCGTATCCTGTGGAGTGGAAATCAACAGAATGTCGCTGATGCCCGCCAGCATCAGTGTGCTGAGCGGGTAATAGATCATCGGCTTGTCGTAGATCGGCAGCAGCTGCTTGGATACAGCCTGTGTAATAGGGTGCAGCCGTGTGCCAGACCCACCGGCCAGAATGATTCCTTTCATGCCTTACCTATCCTTCCTGATTCCTGTACCTTGTATTGCCTATGACTTAGCCGTAGTGTTTGTCCATCCAGTCACGATATGCGCCACTGGTCACATTGGCCACCCACTCGGAATGATCGAGATACCACTGGACTGTTTTACGGATACCTGAATCAAAGGTTTCAGACGGTTTCCATCCCAGCTCGCGCTCAAGTCTACGCGCATCGATAGCATAACGTCGGTCATGCCCTGGCCGATCCTTCACATAGGTGATCTGGTCGGCATAAGACTGGCCATCCTGTCTTGGATGCAGCTCATCCAGAATGCGGCAGATTGTAGTCACCACCTCGATATTGGTTTTTTCATTCCATCCACCCACATTGTAGGTCTCGCCCAACTCCCCCCCCGCCAGTACGGTACGAATCGCAGAACAATGATCTGCAACATACAACCAATCCCGTACATTCAGCCCATCCCCATAAACAGGCAACGGCTTGCCAGACAACGCGTTCAGGATCATCAATGGGATGAGTTTTTCCGGGAAATGATACGGCCCATAGTTGTTGGAACAGTTGGTAGTCAGCACCGGCAGGCCATAAGTATGGTGATACGCGCGCACCAGATGATCAGAGGCTGCCTTGGATGCGGAATAGGGACTATTCGGTTCGTACCGGTGTTGTTCTGTGAACGGATGTGCATCAGCAGTCAACGAGCCATACACTTCGTCAGTGGAAACGTGCAGAAATCGGAACTGTTGTTGGTCTCCAGCAGCCAATGACATCCAATAGGCACGCACGGATTCAAGCAGATGGAAAGTACCAACCACATTGGTCTGAATGAAGTCTTCCGGGCCGTGGATGGACCGATCAACATGGCTCTCAGCAGCAAAATTCAATACCGCACGGGGCCGGTGTGTCGCCAGCAGTTGATCGACCAGACCCCGATCACCGATATCCCCTTTCACAAAAACATGGCGGGCATCACCTGAGAGCGCACTCAAATTATCGAGGTTACCCGCATAAGTCAGCTTGTCGAGGTTCAGGATTGGCTCATCGGATTGAGCCAACCAATTGAGGACAAAGTTTGCGCCGATGAAACCGGCACCGCCTGTAACGAGAATCACGCAATAAACCTTTCTGGACTTAAATCTATTCTTTTGCTCATCAATACTAACTAAACAAGCGATTTCATATACCAGTCAATGGCTTCTTGAAGTCCTTGCTCAATGGTATGACTTGGCTCAAAGCCAAGCAATTGCCGTGCTTTGCCAATATCGGCCTGAGAATGACGTACATCTCCGGCGCGGAAAGGCCGGTAGACAGGTTGAAAACTGGCGAGATGGGGATAATGTGGTAACAATACCCGTTGCATCATGGCCAACAACTGATTCAGGCTGGTACGCCCGCCCACAGCCACATTATAGACTTGGTTGGTCGCATCGGCTTGGGATGTCGTTGCAGCCAACAAATTGGCCTGCACCGTGTTGGCGATGTAGCAGAAATCACGTGTGGTCTCACCATCTCCATTCACATACAGAGTCTCTCCCTTGATCATGGCGGACAGCCACTTGGGAATCACAGCAGCATAGGCGCCATTGGGGTCTTGCCTCGGCCCAAACACGTTGAAATACCGCAAGCCGATCACCTCCATCTGATAGCTACGCGCAAAGACATCCGCATATAGCTCATTGACGAATTTGGTCACGGCATAGGGAGAAAGCGGCTTGCCAATGGCATCTTCGACTTTGGGCAAAGCAGGGTGGTCACCATATGTCGAGCTCGATCCGGCATAGACAAAGCGCTTGACCTTCGCATCACGCGCCGCAACCAGCATATTCAGAAAACCAGTGATATTGGCCGCATTGCTGGTGATTGGGTCCTCCAATGAGCGAGGGACCGAACCCAGCGCTGCCTGATGCAATACATAGTCGACCTGCGAAGCTGCCTGCTGGCAGGCCGCCAAGTCTCGGACATCACCCTCTATAAATACAAACCGTTCCCATTGAGATGGGCTCACAGCCTGTGAAACCAGTGTCAGATTGTGACGGTGTCCGGTTGCGAAATTATCCAGCCCAACGACCTGCTGATTCAGTTTCAACAGGGTTTCGACGAGGTTTGAGCCAATGAAACCTGCGGCACCAGTGACGAGCCAGCGGTAGGTATGCGTGGTGAGATGTTGGCAAAGGCTTACGTATGCAGTCATAAACGAGGCACGGCCATTGCAGGCCGCCTATGATCGGATTGAGAATTCTTTTATAGCAAACAAAGGGCTGGCCAGCGGCCAGCCCTTTCGTTGTCAACGGGATTCACCATGACGCGCCCGATAATGCTCCGCGATCAAATAGCGTTCGAGCTCTTTCAACGCCTGTGCATACACATCACGCTTGAACTCGATCACGCTCTCGACCGGCGCCCAGTAATCATTCCAGCGCCACGCATCAAACTCCGGGTGGTTGGTCTTGCGTAGACTGACATCGCAATCTCGCCCGACCAGTCTGAGCAAAAACCAGATCTGCTTCTGCCCTTTATAACTGCCGCGCCATTCGCGGCGAATCCAGTTGGTCGGCACGTTGTAACGCAACCAGTCCTTGGTCCGACCAAGAATACGCACATGGCGCGATTCGAGGCCGACTTCCTCCAACAGCTCTCGGTACATCGCTTGCTCAGGTGACTCCCCGGGCTTGATGCCACCTTGTGGAAACTGCCAAGAGTGTTCGCGTATCCGCTTCCCCCAAAAAACCTGATTTCTGGCGTTACAAAGTATGATGCCGACATTGGGGCGATAGCCGTCCTTGTCGAGCATGGTAAATTACCAAAATGTGTAGTTAGCTTGATTTTTTCACATTTCGGAAGGGTTGGAAAGCGTTGTAACTACAGACCCTTGAATCACCGAATCTATATCAGCAGACGCTTATCCGAATGCATGTTGAGTTTACCCAGCTGACTGACAAATACTGGGAATTCCAGGCCGTACTGTTGTTCTAGATTTCTTGCCCGATCCCGAAGTGCTACCCACTTCGGATTTCCCTGCGCGCGTTTGAAAGCGAAGATGGCAACGTTACCTTTTGTCTGGGCAGGCAGACAGGCTACATGGCCCTCAAAGACACGTTCAATACGCTGCAGCCAGGTATCGAATAGCCGATGATTCCCCCATAGATTGACAACCAATACACCACTCTCGGTCAATGCATCTCGACAATGCTGATAAAACGCCTCGGTATTGAGCTGCTCGACGATTTCATAGCCATCATAGCCATCCACCAATATCACATCCGCAATTTCATCGCGCCCTGCAATGTAATTTGCACCGTCATCAATCAATATTTGCAGCTGCTCATCATCATTGGGCACAAAAAACATAGAGCGCGCCACTTGTACAATTTGAGGGTTGATCTCAACGACGGTGTTGTGCGTCATTGGCAGATACCGATGTATCCATTTCACGACCGACCCGCCCCCCAGACCGATCGTCACTGCACGTTGAGGAGGCGGACAAAACAGCAGAAAGCCCATCATGCAGCGTGTGTACTCCAACACCAGTTCGTCGGGGGAGGACACCTTCATCGAGCTTTGAACGGTGATAGAGCCCAGATGCAGTGAGCGGATGCCCTTCTCTTCACTGACATCCACCTGACCTAGCTGTCCCTTTGATTTATGCAACCGTTTGTTTCCAAACAAGCCCATGTCTATTCGCAGCCGGATTCACGTTTACTGGCAAGGACATTGGGAAATGTCACCACCGACTCAGCCGGTATGGGGTCTTGAAATGATTCTCGATCAAATGCCTTATCACCATCCGGATTGGCTTCCCCAGTTGGCTTCAACGTTTTGAAGTCGAACAGATCCGGGTCTGCCAGATGAGAAGGAACGACATTTTGCAAAGCGGTGAACATGGTTTCGATCCGTCCTGGGAATTTCTTATCCCACTGGTTCAGCATCTCCTTCACAACCTGCCGTTGAAGATTAGGTTGGGAACCGCACAGATTGCAGGGAATGATTGGAAATTCACGTATCACCGCGTATTTTTCCAGGTCCTTCTCACGACAATAAGCCAGCGGACGGATCACCATATGCCTACCATCATCTGATACCAGTTTGGGGGGCATGGCTTTTAATTTGCCACCATAGAACATATTCAAGAACAGCGTTTCCAACATGTCATCGCGATGGTGCCCCAAGGCGATTTTGGTAGCCCCCAGTTCGTCCGCCACGCGGTAGAGAATACCCCGCCGCAGCCTTGAACATAGCCCGCAGGTGGTCTTCCCTTCTGGAATCACGCGTTTGACGATGCTATAGGTATCTTCCTCGATGATCCGGAATGGCACCCCTATCTTGGCCAGATAATCAGGCAAGACATGTGCTGGGAAGCCTGGTTGCTTTTGATCCAGATTCACCGCAATCAATTCGAAGGAGATGGGAGCATGTTTTTGCAGGTTCAGCAGGATGTCCAACATGGCATAACTGTCTTTGCCGCCCGACAAGCACACCATGACCCTGTCACCCGGCTCGATCATGTTGAAATCATTGATCGCCTCGCCGACTGCGTGTCGTAGGCGTTTGGCCAGTTTATTGGCGTTGTATTCCGCTTTACGGGCTACATCAGTTTCTGCGGTCTGAGCTATGCTTTCCATCGTGCCTGCTGTCCTGAAAAAATCAAACGGGGCTTTCGCCCCGCCATGCGATTACGTGCTCCGCTCCAAATGGCCTGAACCAAAGCCGCGCAATCTAACTTTAAGAAATCAATCGTATTTTACCGAAAATCCATCACTTTTTCGACCTTCTCACCATTCCGTCCTGGCTCTATTCAGATGGAAATCCGTTTTCAGAATGATTCATCTGCCGACAGATAACGCCATTGTCCAGGTGGCAGGTTCCCCAGCATGACTTTGCCAATACGAATCCGTTTCAGCCCAACCACCCGAAGCCCGACCAGCTCACACATCCGCCGGATCTGCCGTTTTTTGCCCTCACGCAAGATGAACCGCAACTGGTCTTCGTTCTGCCACCACACCTTGGCCGGCTTCAGCGCTTGGCCATCCAGCGACAGGCCATGATTGAGTTTCTTCAACCCATCTGCGGAGAGCTTTCCCTCCACCCTGACCAAATATTCCTTCTCCGTTCCGCTGTCCTCACCAATCAACTGCTTGGCAATGCGGCCATCCTGCGTCATCACCAACAAGCCGACAGAATCGATGTCCAAGCGGCCCGCTGGCGCCAGCCCTTTCAGATGCGCGGGTTGAAAACGAGTGCGCGATGGATCCTCCTTCCAATGCCGCTCGGCTGTGATCAAGGTGGCAGCAGGTTTATAGCCCTGCTCAGCCTGGCCTGACACATAGCCTACGGGTTTGTTCAGAAGGATGGTCACACGTTGGCTTTGCGTAGCACGTGCCTGGGCATCCAACACGATCTTCTGTGACGGCAACACCTTGCTACCCAGCTGATCGACAATGACACCATCAACCTTGACCCACCCTTTGGCGATGTACTCATCTGCTTCTCGGCGCGAACATAAACCAAGCTCTGCCATGCGCTTGGACAATCGGACAGGTTCCATACCACATCATTCTTGAATTGATTGGTCGCTATTGTACCCCGCCAAGCAGTCAACGCATGAATACCCATGATCATGTATGCTGAAGGCATTTTCTTCAACATGACTGGGAGCTGGCATGATGAATGCCCGACAATTATCCATGGCCATATTAGGCCTGATCAGTGTGATGGCCTCAGCCCAGGGCCCACAGATCGGCATGACCTACCCCAATATGAAACTTGGGCTATGGCAGGTGCAAACCGAGGTGGCAGGCACCGACCGAGAATCACAAGGGATGCGTGAGCAGCAAAAGAAAAAGCAGGGCACGGTAAAAAATATGTCTGCGGAGACCAAATCACAGATACAACAAGCCATGGGCAGACAGAGCGCCCAGCATGAATCCGTCAACGGCGCAAATCGTGTCTGCGTAAGGGCAGAGCAAATTCAATCATTGAACCAAGGGCAGGTTGAAACCTTGCCATACTGTTCGAAACCAGAGATCAAAACCCGAAGCGATGGCTGGTCATTCACCATGCGATGCAATGAACAGGGCCCACGCACTGAAATCACGGGCAATGTCGTGCTTGATGGTGAGCACGCTTATACCAGCTCATTCAACATCGCCACACAAGGCGAAGACGGCAAGATGCGAAGCATGGCTTTCCAGCAGCGCGCCAGGTGGATCGCTCCCACCTGCCAATAGCCCTGCCTGCTGGTGCGGTTCATGGCCTGCACTCACACAGGCTTCAGGCCAACTGACCGACAGAATACATTTCCCAGTGGATGGGCATGCGACACATTGCAGCAAACTGGATAAGCCCTTACCCTGTGCGTTGATCGCTTGTTTGAATGAAAACTGATGACTGAAATCGAATTTGAATTACGTGACGACTTTGTCGAACTCCATCAACTGCTGAAACTGACCGGCATTGCAGACAGTGGCGGCATGGGGAAGCTATTGGTCGCCAACGGAGAAGTCCGGGTGGATGGACAACCAGAGA
This sequence comes from Chitinivorax tropicus, assembly GCF_014202905.1. Taxonomy (NCBI): domain Bacteria; kingdom Pseudomonadati; phylum Pseudomonadota; class Betaproteobacteria; genus Chitinivorax; species Chitinivorax tropicus. The sequence continues at coordinate 115,178 of NZ_JACHHY010000002.1, forward strand.
GCCGGAAGACAGCTAAGATCCGCGCCAATCAGGTGGTTGAATGCTTGGGTACTCGCATTCGAGTGCTGGCTCCGGCTGGCTAGATCTCCCAGGCCACCGAGGCATCATGTCCCGGCGTGGGTGAGGAAATTCACAATGTGTCGCAGATGGCGCTCAAAGTGCACGAATGAATGATCCCCACCCACTTCGATAGTCATGTTGACCCCCATCAGCTTATCCACAGCCAATCGATAGTCCAGGACCTCATCACCTGTTTGTGTCAGCAGCCAATAGTCTGCCAGCCGCTCAGGGGATGGTGTTTCCAGAGACCTCAGCTCGTCCATGTGGCTTTCCGTCAGCGTAAATGCCTCGCCGGTATAAGGGCTGACTTGTGGCCCCAGAAACCGTTGCAGATCTTGGTAGGGCTTGATGGCAGGGTTGACCAACACCGCACGGCATTCAAATTTTCTGGCCAGATACAGGGCGTAGTATCCACCCAATGAGCTTCCTATCAGGCCAGGCTTGACTGGCAATGCCGCAATCAATTCCGAAAGCGCTGCCATCGCTTGCGCAGGATAGGGTGACAGCTTCGGGCACTGGTACTCATCCGCCCAGCCCTGTTCAGCCATGAAGTCACGCATCTGCGTGGCCTTGAATGAGCCCGGGCCAGACATGAATCCATGTAGATAAATGATCATGTCAGGACCGCCCTTGCTGCGTATTGCCGCTGGGCTGATACAACGGGTTGTCTGGGTCCATCTTACGGCCAGCCCTGGCAATTTTATCCCACAAAATCAATTTGTTCTGGATCAGCGCAGGATAAACATCCCGCGCAACCCGTTCGAATTCGTCACGATTGTTCAATTTAGCGTAGCAACGTAGCAGCTGCAGTTTGGCATGCATATTGCGCGGGTCCCGCAGCTGTGCTTCCAGCAGCAGTTGAATCGCTTCTGAGTACCGCTTGTAATGGAGCAGGATTTCAGCCTCTGCAACCAGGTCCAGTTTGGTCAACGGCCCATAGCGCTGATTCCAGACGCGACGCCGCTTGACCAGCCAATACAGAATGGCCAGCACCAGCACTGCACATAGCGCCCATATGATTTGTTGTCCAAGTTCCATGACCTTAACTTCACCATGGCTGGTATCAAACAGCCACGGCATCTCCTTGCTTGTGGGATCGACCGGAAAAAAGCCGCAGGCTTCCGCCTGGAAATAGCACGGCAACCAGCGCCGTGAGACCGGACTCACCCTGACCATCCGGGTACAGCCCTCAATTCGCATTTCTCAAAGCATGAAACAGGCCATGGGGGCTGTCAAATACCAGACATGCGATTGAAAGCATACCAATGAACACCTTTCATTTCTTTAGCCTGTACCATTCGAGCGTGGTTTGCCATGCTAAAATTGAAAACTTTCATCAATTTGCATTACACCAGAGTCATTGACATGCCTGTGAACCGTACCGCTGAACTGAAACGCCTGCTCGCTGACCGCATTCTGATACTTGATGGTGGCATGGGCACCATGATTCAACGGTACGAGCTTGATGAAGCTGACTATCGCGGGGAGCGATTCAAGGATTGGCCCAGCGATCTGAAAGGCAATAATGACCTGCTGGTGCTGACTCAGCCGCAGATCATCTCAGCAATCCATCAGGCTTATCTGGATGCGGGTGCCGACATCATCGAGACTAACTCCTTCAATGGTACATCAGTCGCAATGGCCGACTACGACATGCAGGCGTTGGTCTATGAGCTCAATTATGAATCAGCCAGATTGGTCAAAACGCTATGCGAAGCGGAGACGGAGAAAAACCCGTCCAAACCCCGCTTCTGCGCAGGCGTACTCGGCCCCACCAACCGCACCTGCTCCATCAGCCCCGATGTCAATGATCCTGGGTTCCGCAACGTTACATTTGATGAACTGGTGGAGGCCTATACCGAGGCGATTCGCGGCCTGGTCGATGGCGGTGCGGATCTGCTGTTGGTCGAGACAATTTTTGACACTTTGAACGCAAAAGCGGCAGTGTTCGCCATCAGGCAGTTCTTTGATGAGCAGGGTTTTGAATTGCCGGTGATGATTTCCGGCACCATCACCGATCAATCAGGCCGTACGTTGACAGGCCAGACCACCGAGGCTTTCTATAACTCGTTGAGCCACGCCGAGCCACTCAGCATGGGGCTGAACTGCGCGCTGGGCCCTGATCTGTTACGCCCTTATGTGGAAGAGATGGCGCGGGTTTCCAGTGCCTATGTCTCAGTGCATGCCAACGCCGGCCTGCCCAATGCCTTTGGCGGTTACGACCTGACGCCCGATGACATGGCAGAACAAGTCAAGGAATGGGCAGAGGCGGGCTTCGTCAATATCGTCGGCGGTTGTTGTGGCACCACACCCGACCATATCCGCGCCATGGTGCAGACACTGGCAATGGTCCCTCCTCGGCAATTGCCTGACATCGAAAAGAAATGCCGCTTATCTGGCCTGGAGCCCTTCAATATTGGTGACCGCGATCTATTCGTCAATGTTGGTGAGCGCACCAACGTCACAGGCTCTCGCGCCTTTGCCAAGCTGATCCTTGCGGGGGATTACGCCACTGCGCTGGATGTCGCCCGGCAACAGGTCGAGAACGGCGCACAGGTGATCGACATCAACATGGATGAGGGCATGCTGGATGCCCACAAAGCCATGGTCACCTTTTTGAACCTGATTGCCGCCGAGCCGGATATTTCGCGGGTGCCAATCATGATCGACAGCTCGAAATGGAGCGTGATCGAAGCAGGCCTGAAGTGCGTGCAAGGCAAAGGCATTGTCAACTCGATCTCGCTTAAGGAGGGCTATGACGAGTTTGTGCACCACGCCAAGTTGGTGCGTCGTTATGGTGCAGCAGTCATCGTGATGGCCTTTGATGAGCAAGGCCAGGCTGATACCTTTGCCCGCAAGATTGAGATCTGCAAACGTTCTTACGACATCTTGGTCAATGAGATCGGCTTCCCACCTGAAGATATCATCTTCGACCCCAATATTTTTGCGGTCGCGACTGGGATCGACGAGCACGCTCTCTATGGCCTGGATTTCATCCGTGCCACGGGTTGGATCAAGGAAAATCTACCTCACGCCAAGATATCCGGCGGCGTGTCGAATGTCTCGTTCTCATTCCGTGGTAATAACAAGGTTCGTGAGGCGATCCACGCCGTCTTTCTCTACCATGCCATCAAACAAGGCATGACGATGGGTATCGTCAATGCCGGGGCGTTGGAGGTGTATGAGGAAATTCCAGCCGCACTGTGTGAGCGCATTGAAGACGTCGTTTTGAACCGCCCCCCCAAAGATGGTGGCGATGCCACTGAGCATCTGATCAGCCTGGCGGAAAAATTCAAAGGCGATGCCAGCCAGACCCAGACTGAAGACCTGAGCTGGCGCCAGGGCCCGCTGCAGGATCGCATCACCCATGCATTGGTGAAAGGCATCACCACCTATATCGTCGAAGACACCGAAGAAGCCCGCCAGTCAGTCCCCCGCCCCATTAATGTGATCGAAGGGCCACTGATGACCGGGATGAACCATGTGGGCGACCTGTTCGGTGCCGGCAAAATGTTCTTGCCACAGGTGGTGAAATCAGCCCGCGTCATGAAACAAGCCGTGGCATATCTGGAGCCATTCATCGAAGAGGAAAAGATCCGGTTGGGCCTGCAGGATGCCCCAGCCAAAGGCAAGATCATCATGGCCACCGTCAAAGGTGATGTACACGACATTGGCAAGAACATTGTCGGTGTCGTCTTGCGATGCAATAACTATCAGGTATTCGATCTGGGTGTCATGGTGCCCTCACAGGTCATTCTCGACAAGGCACGCGAAGTTGGCGCTGATATCATAGGCCTGTCTGGGTTGATCACCCCATCCTTGGAGGAGATGAGCCATGTCGCCAAGGAAATGGCCCGGCAAGGTTTTGATGTCCCTTTGTTGATCGGCGGCGCAACGACCTCCAAGGTCCACACTGCCGTCAAGATCGCCCCCCATTACACCCAGCCGGTTGTCTATGTGCCAGACGCATCGCGTGCAGTCGGCGTCTGCTCCAATCTATTGTCCGATGAACTGAAAGACGAGTTCGTCACCAAGCTGGCTGCCGAGTATGACAACATCCGCACCATCCATGCCAACCGTGAAAAATCCCCGCTGCTCAGCCTGGACAAAGCACGTGGCAATGCCGTCAAGATCGACTGGCAAAGCTACGCCCCGCCACAACCCAAGCACATTGGCGTCAAGCGATTTGAACACTACCCGCTGGCGGAGATTGCCAACTTCATCGACTGGAGCCCCTTCTTCAATGCATGGGAGCTGTTCGGCAAATTCCCACGCATCCTCGACGACGAGGTCGTTGGTGAAACGGCTCGCAGCCTGTTTGCCGACGCACAGAAAATGTTGAAACAGCTGATCGACGAGAACTGGGTGCAGGCCAATGGCGTCATCGGCTTGTTCCCCGCCAACAGCGTGGGTGACGACATCGAATGTTACGACCCCGATACCGGCGAAACCCTGCTGACCTGGCACAATCTGCGCCAGCAAAATCAAAAGGCCGAGGGCAAGCCCAATTACTGTCTGGCGGATTTCATTGCCCCCAAGTCATCCGGCAGACAAGACTACCTCGGCGCCTTTGCAGTCACCGCAGGCCTCAACATCGAGCCCCATGTGGCGCGCTTTGAAGCAGCCCACGACGACTACAGCGCCATCATGGTCAAAGCACTGGCAGACCGGCTGGCGGAAGCCTTCGCAGAATTGATGCACACCAAGATCCGCACCGAGCTTTGGGGGTACGTATCCGACGAACGACTCGACAATGATGAGTTGATTGACGAGAAATACGTCGGCATCCGCCCGGCTCCTGGCTACCCAGCTTGCCCAGACCACACCGCCAAGACAGCGCTATTCAAAGCTCTCGATGCCCCCAGCATCGGCATGACCCTGACCGAAGGCTACGCCATGCTGCCCACTGCTGCTGTCAGTGGCTTCTATTTCAGTCACCCTGCCAGCCAGTATTTTGCCGTTGGCAAAATCGACAAAGACCAAGTTGAAGATTATGCGGAAAGACGTGGCGTCAGTTTTGCACAGGCAGAGCGAGACTTGGCACCCATATTGGGCTACAACACCTGATCTCTCATTCGCCACCTACACCACAAGCCCTTCGCTCAGAAGGGCTTTTTTATTGCATCATCATAAATCAATTAAAATTAATGACATGGAAATACAAAACCCATTGAATGGATACATTCAGACATGAAAATATTGCTTCATTAGCTAATTCAAATATAATCTGTCAATTGGCATAGTTAAGCATATCCTTTGCACACAAGGCATCACATGGTTAATAAATGAATGCCACACTTGCTGCCACTCCACCGGTTATACCTTCCGGCCATGCGATTTAAAATCGCCCCATCCCAATGTGTGGCCATTACCAAGCCATCACATTTTTATAAAACATATAAAAATCAATAATTTTTCATTTTATAAATAAAGACTTCCCCATGCTCAACTCAATCAGACTGATCATCGTACTGAGTCTCGCCACCATCATGATGGGCTGCTCTCACCGCATTGTCATTACTCCAGCGGCGGGCACGGTGAAAGCAACATCGCCCAATGACAAAATCAACCGCACCGTTGCCTATGTGATGACTGAGGCGCAGCGCTCGAAACAAGTCACCACCGCAGCTGGTGGTGGCGATAAGGTCAGCTATTTCCCATACCGCGATTTGGAAGCTTCATTGTCTTCCGTGTTGAGTGACGTGTTCAGCAAAGTGCAAGCCGCCAGCTCCATTGCAGAAGCCAATAAAATTGGAGGTATTGATTTGATATTGACACCTACCATTTCAACCCATTCCTCTTCAAAAAGCATGTTCACTTGGCCACCAACGGATTTCACCGTCACAATCAGCTCTGTGATGACAGATAGTGAGGGAAATCAAATTTGGCAAAATGTCGCTCAGGGAGCTGGTCATGCCTCATTTAGTGAATTCAAATCAGATTTCCCTCTTTCTGCTAAACGAGCCAGCGCAGACGCAATGAACAAGCTCCGTCATGCGCTATTGGAAGCCAAGGAGCTGGCAGGCGAACGGAGTCAGGTCATACCTCCTCACAAAGCAGACAATTCCCCGCCCATGCGAGCCAAAAGCAGGAAATTTGGAGAATGGTCATATGTTGCCGAGCAGTACGCTGCCAGCCAAGACTGTCACGGGGCTGCATGGCTGATTGGTCAGGAAGGTGTGCAGCAGATGTATGAAGTGGACTGCCGCTCAGGCCGGCGTTTGATGGTGCAGTGCATGAATGGCAGCTGCAAGGAAAAGAAAACATAAGCCGGATAGGCTTCCCACATCAGAGCCATGGCCACGCCATGGCTTTTTTGTTGGCATGGCGTCTATCACGGGCGGATACCTCTTTCTGGCAACTCCAGCTAAAATGCCATTTTTCCACCTGTATCTTTGTACACCATGACCTCTCGTTCCCTATTGGAAGGCTTGAATCCCGAGCAATTGGCGGCTGTGACGTTGCCTAAACAAGCAGCGCTGATTCTGGCTGGGGCGGGGAGTGGCAAGACGCGGGTGTTGACGACGCGGATTGCGTGGTTACTGCAAACAGGGCAGGTCAGCCCTCAGGGCATTTTGGCGGTGACGTTCACCAATAAGGCTGCAAAGGAGATGCTGACCCGTATTTCAGCAATGCTGCCGATCAATACCCGTGGAATGTGGATCGGCACATTCCACGGCATCTGCAATCGGTTGTTGCGTGCACACCACCGCGAAGCAGGGTTGCCGGAAGCATTTCAGATCATGGACAGCCAGGATCAACTATCCCTGATCAAGCGCTTGCTGAAGGCACTCAATATCGATGACGAGAAATATCCAGCCAAGCAATTGCAGCACTTTATCAATGGCAACAAAGAGGCTGGCCTGCGAGCGGCGCAGGTGGTGCCATACGATGATTTCACCAAGCGACTGGTCGAGCTGTATGCGGCATATGAAGAGCAATGCCAACGCGAAGGGGCCGTCGATTTTGCAGAGCTATTGCTGCGCTGCTTTGAATTGCTGACCCGCAACGCAATGCTGCGCGACCACTACCGCGAGCGTTTCCAGCATATTCTGGTGGATGAATTTCAAGACACCAACAAGCTGCAATACCTATGGCTGAAGTTGATTGCAGGCGATCAGGCAGCCATTTTCGCGGTGGGGGATGATGACCAGTCCATCTATGCCTTTCGCGGTGCACAAGTCGGCAATATGTTCGATTTCGAGCGCGATTATCAGGTCAAGAATGTCATCAAGCTGGAGCAGAACTACCGCTCATTCGGCAATATCCTGGACGCAGCCAACACACTCATCCAACACAATGGCACCCGCCTGGGCAAGAATCTGTGGACATCAGCTGGCAGCGGACAACCATTACGGGTTTACGAAGGCAGCACCGACCTCGATGAAGCGGCTTTTCTCGTGGAAGAAGTCAAGCAACTGCATCGCGAAGGGCTAGCGCTGCAGAACATGGCCATTCTGTATCGATCCAACGCCCAATCTCGCGTCATCGAGCATCAACTGTTCTCAACCGGCGTCCCATATCGGGTGTATGGTGGCCTACGCTTTTTCGAACGGCAGGAAATCAAACATGCGCTGGCGTATTTGCGGTTGATTGCCAACAACGACGATGATGGCGCGCTGCTACGTGTGATCAATTTCCCGACCCGTGGGATCGGGGCGCGAACCATTGAAAGCATCCAAAGCAACGCGCGGCTGTCTCGGGCGTCTTTGTGGCAGGCCGCCTGCTCAGGGGGCGGTAGTGGGCGCAGTGGTGCAGCGGTGGCCCAGTTCGTGAATCTGATCGAGGACATGCGGCGTCGTAGCGAGGGCCTGACCTTGCCTGAACAAGTTGACATGATGCTGGATCAGAGCGGGCTACGGGCGTTTTATCACTCGGAAAAAGATGGTCAGGACCGCCTCGACAACTTGAATGAATTGATCAATGCAGCCATGAATTATCTGGCAGAAGCCGATGACCGATCACTGACTGGGTTTCTGGCGCATGCCTCGTTGGAGGCGGGTGATCATCAAGCAGATGCTGGCGCGGACGCCCTGCAGCTGATGACCGTCCACTCGGCCAAGGGGCTGGAATTCGATGCGGTATTCATCACCGGGCTGGAGGAAGGTTTGTTCCCGCACGAAAATGCATCGCTCGATCCAGCAGGCCTGGAGGAAGAGCGGCGACTGATGTATGTAGCCATCACCCGTGCCCGGCAAAAGCTGTATCTGACCCTGTCGCAAAGCCGCATGCTGCATGGCCAGACACGATATAACGTGGGCTCCCGCTTTCTGATTGAAATCCCGGCCAACCTGCTCCATTGGCTCAACAAGGCACAACCTGCCCCCAAGATGGGCGGTTTTGCGCCAGCCGGCAATTCATCTGCGCGCCCCACCCGGTCAGCACAAGCAGAGCATGGCTTTCACATTGGGCAAAGCGTGCTCCATGCCAAATTCGGGGTTGGCGTCATTATCGACTGCGAAGGCAGTGGCGGCGGGGCCCATGTGCAAGTCAATTTTGGTGGCAGCCATGGGATCAAGTGGTTGACGCTTCGTTCTGTTGACATGCTCACCGCATCCTCCTGAAACCCATCGACGTGAGGGGACAGCATCGCTGAAAAATGCCAGCATCCATGCAACATAACTGGTTTTTCCCCTCACCGACTCCCAGTCGCTAGTAGCGTCCCAGTAGTTTGTTTTTCCCGACTGAACCACGGCAGATTGATCAGCACGCCGCACATTCATAGTCTGCATCGACACGCTGCCCCCAAGCCGAGCCCGCCACACAGATCGGGGAGCAACGCAAAGCATGCGCCAAACCGGCCACGCATACCCACACCACCGATTCGCAGGCACCTGGGCCGGGTTTGGTAGTATTTGATGACTCGCACACTTGCTACCCCCCAAGAAAGCACACGCTCAGCGCCTCTGCGGCGCGAAACATGCGAGCACCTGATCAGCTCAGCAATAGGGGTTAGGTTGTTGACAACCTCTGGATGCAGGGTGGTTCTGTCAAACCAATGCAAATGATCCACATAGCGGCTTGCCTTTGAGGGGAGAGGCTCGGTGGTCAGACCCTCCAGACAACACAGGCTGCAGGTAGGGAGAAATGTCCACAAGCCATCTCGTCACCCGGGACAAGTGAATTTGACAAAAATGACTACAGACCCCATTTGTGGAACTTTTCCGACCATTTCCTACCTTAACTCATGCATGTTGCAGGTATTGACATAAATATGTTGTGGAATGGGAAGGAGTACTTTTGTGGGAATCGTAGGCAAAAAGCAGTTGAAGGGTATTGTCGGCGGGTATGGCCCTGATGATTGGGTGCTTGCGGGAATTGAATCCGTTGCGCCGAGCGTCGATGCAGGCCTTGCAGCCCAAGCTGCAATCAATGCAGCGCTAGGCGGTGTTTCTACCGTCAGTGTCGGGGGAGGGGCATGCCAGCTTGTTCAATCCATTGTAAAACTATGTCGAAAAAACGAAGATCCTGTTGACAATTTGTATTTTGTAATGAATGACCTTGGTGGCAGAGGATCGCCGTGTACCAAGGATTACCTGAAGAGCCGTATACACAAGCAAGTTTTTTCTGGGGCAGTAGGTACCGCTTCCACCGCTTTATCTGCTGTATCGGTTGTTGATATTGCCGGGGTGGTCAACCATACCGGCGCATTGGCAAGCACCGGCGCACATCTGGTGAAACTGCATGCAATTGCCAAACGCTATCGATCCAGCAAGACCATTGCGGACTGGTTGGCTCTGGTCATCAAACTGAAAGCGATGAAGGTAGGCATGCGCGGCATACAACTAGGCTCTTCATTTCTGGGGGCGGTGGGTGCAGGTCTGGGGGAAGCTGGCGGCGCCGCTGCCACAGGATTGAGTGGTGCGTCAGCGGCACTGGGCGGATTGGCTGGAATAGGCAAAATCGGATATGCAAATAGTTTGCCTTATGTCGTCGGAGCACTGTCGATGGAGATACATTGGCGCGCCCACCAAGAACAGGTGCTGCTGTGTGGTTTGAAACAATTGAACGGTGGAACAGGCCCAGCTACACAGATCATTCAGGAATTGTTTACCAGGCGGCATTTGTCCAAATTTGCACCAAGAAAACTTGGGGGCGGGGAATACAATTCACTACAGATCATTCGTGAGCCTGGTGGGTGGGCATGTATCCACGACAAATTGATGATGCTGTAATATACTGATATCAAACAAAAAATGGGTGAGTTTATACTCGCCCTTTCATTTTTTCCTCCTTATATTCTTTCAGGCAAAGCAGCCGCGATCTTCAGAGATAGCCACACTGATTGGCTGAATCCATTGACAACCCGTCTTGTCGCCTTGCGCTTTGCGCTTTGCTCGCACATACAACTTAGCCTTTCAAGCAGACAGGGAAAGGCATGGCATCTCACATAACAGGTTGCGAGGTATGTGATAGGCGTGCCAGCACAGCCCACCAGTTGCCAGACTTCACGCCAGTGATCAGCTAAAATAATGATATCGCCATTATCACAACTGCCCACTGCCGTGAACCGCCTGCCCAATGCCCTGACCGACATCGCGCTGCAAAACTCGCGACAGATGGATGACCCACATCACGAACAGATCAATTATGCGCAGCAACTCTTTCTGGTGGTTGATAATGTGCCAGAGATGCGCCAGTCAATGGCGTTCACCTTGTCGGCAATCGGTGCCAATAAGGTCGAATTTGCCACGCGCGTGGGGGATGCCCTTGCCAAGATCCAGAAGCAGGATATCGACATCATCCTGTGCGATTACGACTTGGAACACCCGGCAGATGGTCTGCACCTGATCGAAGAGATCAAGCTGCGCAATCTGGCAAAACAGTCCTGTGTCTTCATGATTATCACCGGCGAGCGCCGGGCGCAGAATGTGATTGGCGCGGTTGAACAGGCGCCAGATGACTACCTGCTCAAGCCTTTTACCGGTGATGCGCTGATCCGCAGGCTGGATCGAGCTATCCGCAAAAAGCGTGAATTCGAGTGTGTCGATGATTTCATTCTCCGGCACGAATACCTGCGTGCGATCGAGGAATGCAACCGCCACATTCGCAACAAGCATCAATACGCCCTCGATTTCATGAAGCTGAAAGGTCGGATGTGCCTACAGATCGGCGATCACGAAGCCGCGCGGCAGACCTACAAACAGGTGCTGTTGGTCAAACCATTGGCCTGGGCCAAGATGGGGCTGGGCAAGTCGGAATTCCATCTGAAGCATTACGCCCTGGCCGAGCAGCTGTTCAACGAGGTGCTCGAAGAGAACGGCCAGGTCATGGAGGCCTACGACTGGCTATCCAAGATCCTGGCCGCACAGGGCGAATTCGAGCGCGCCCAACATGTGCTGCAAAACGCAGTGCGGATCTCTCCCACCATCGTGCAGCGTCAGAAACAGCTTGGTTCGCTGGCGCATCGCAATAAGGACTACGGCGTCGCTGAGCAGGCATTGAAGCAGACGATCCAGCTGGCGCGTTATTCGTTCTGGCGCGATCCCGGTGATTATGCGGATCTGAGTCGCGTTCAACTCGACAAAGGCGATATCAAAGCCGCTCAACAAACTGTCAGCGAGGTCCGCAAAGACTTCCCCAAAGACCCCAATGCGGTAATGGTGTCCTATGTGATGGAAAGCCTGGTGAGCGGGAAAGCTGGTGACAAGAATGCGGCACACACCGCATTGGAGCTGGCTCAGAAGCAATTCCAACTATTGGGGGGCGAAGTCCCCGAACGCTATACCTTGGATCTGGCCGAAGCTTGCTATCGCGCAGGGGACGAAGCCCAAGCCGAGCAATTGGTTCGTGGCGTCCTGAAGAACCGCAATGAAGACAACGATATTCTGAACCGTATCAGCGGGCTCTACGAGTCGATCGGGCGCACAGAAAAAGGGCAGATATTGATCGAAGAAGCCAATGCCGACCTCATCAGCATCAATAACCAAGCGGTCACTCTGGCCAAGGCGGGCAACCTGGAGGGCGCTGTCCAGCTGTTTATCCAAGCGGTCACCGACATGCCGGCAAACGTCCAGGTCACCTTGAACAGCATCAATGCGCTGCTTGCCTATGTGAACACCCAAGGCTGGCACGCCAGCTACATGCAGCTGGCCAAGGAGTACCTGGAAAAAGTCCGTAAGCAAGAGCCGTCGAATGGTAAGTACCAGCGCTTGGTGCAGACCTATCAACAAACACTGATCCGCCACGCAGACAAGCTACGTGGCGGACGCTGAACGCCAAGCCACCTGCTTCATTCTGTAGCAAACACATCCTGAAATGTGGTGTAGCCACTGATCAGCATCAAAGGGAACATCACCAACAGACCCAAACCGACCGGGATGATGGCAAGCATAGTCAGCAACGCACCCAATACGGCATAGACCGCTAGTGGTGCCAGATTGTGATAAGTCGCCTCCAGGCCTATCTTAAGCGCCTCCACTGGCGGCACGTCACGCAAAACATGCAAACAAGTCGCAAACCATAAAGTCATGTTCAGCACTAACATCAAGGCCGCAAAGATGAAGAGGGAGGCAATGACGATCAGCCCGCCAAATACCCCCAGATTGTGCATCGATGACATATCGCCTGCCACCACATTGGCAAACAGCTGAGTCCCGCCAACCAACAGCGCCGGCGCAAAGGCAACCAAGGTGACCACCAACGTACCAATTACCGCTGCCACACCAATCACCGCCAATTGCTCAGTGCGTTGGCGAAAGCCTGCAAACAGGTAACCCAACTCCAGCTCTTCATTGCGCTCGATGGCCAAGCAGCCCGCAACAATGCCCGAAAACAGGATCGGGCTGAGTATATTGCCCAGCGCACCTATATAGGGCACGCTGGTGACCATGGCATGAATGATGAAGAAGATCAATGTGAATACAATCCACAGCCCAGGCTGAGGTTTGAAAAGTTGAAAAGAACGGGTCAGCCAGAGCCACCCATGATTGGCACTCACAATACGATAGGCTGGTAGGCTGGTTCCATGCTCAAAAGTGGCCATGACATAGTCCATTCATTTGTATATTGAAGGATGGTAGGAGAGCTGTACATTTTTTTCAATCGTTCCGGCATGACAACGCCCAGCACCGCCGACCAGGCCGGATACAAGCCAGTCGCCACCACGGCGGTCTTTTTACCGCCTCATCGACACCCGGTGTCGGTGAAACTCGTGCTACCAAATCAACAGTTGAACACACCGTTTTCAGGTGGCGTCACACCATGAAAACAGATGCTTACTGACGAATCCACGCAAATGACTCGCCTTGTAGTTTTACAACGAAAATTAAAGCCATAACTCGATGTTTTTTTTCGACAATCTTGCCCGAAAACGCTGAAAAGGCGATAATCGCGGGATTTTTACGGTCGGCTGTGTGTAATTGGATGCCCCCACCCACGCAGACAGCCTTCCACCAAAAGCCCGTACCCTGGCCGTGGGGGAGTCGAAACTGCCTATGGGTATCACGAGGAAACCGATCTACATGGCGACTCGCAAGCAACTTGCCGATGCTATCCGACTCCTGGCAGTAGATGCCGTTCAGAAAGCCAATTCAGGCCACCCTGGCATGCCCATGGGCATGGCCGATATTGCAGAATCACTCTGGAACCACCAACTACGGCACAATCCAGCCAACCCTGGCTGGGCTGATCGCGACCGCTTCGTACTGTCGAACGGCCATGGCTCCATGTTGTTGTATGCACTGCTGCACTTGACTGGCTACGACTTGTCGATCGACGACCTCAAACAGTTCCGCCAATTGCACAGCAAGACCCCCGGCCACCCCGAATACGGCTATGCGCCAGGGATCGAAACCACCACCGGCCCATTGGGCCAGGGCATTGCCAACGCAGTCGGCATGGCCATTGCCGAAAAAGTGCTCGCGGCAGAGTTCAACCGACCAGGCTTCGACATCGTCAACCACCACACCTATGTCTTCCTGGGCGATGGCTGCATGATGGAAGGCATCTCACATGAAGCCTGCTCGCTGGCCGGCACCCTGGGGCTGAATAAACTGATCTGCTTCTACGACGACAACGGTATCTCAATTGACGGCGAAGTAGAAGGCTGGTTCACCGACGACACCCCGAAACGCTTTGAATCCTATGGCTGGAAGGTGATTCCCAATGTCGATGGCCACGATTTTGCAGCCTTGGACGCCGCTATTGCAGACGCCAAACAAAGTGACAAACCTGTTCTGATCTGCTGCAAAACGATCATTGGCCAGGGCTCACCCAATAAAGCCGGCACGGAATCCTGCCATGGCGCGCCCCTGGGCGATGCCGAAATTGCCGCCACCCGCGCCAACCTGGGGTGGGAGCATGAGCCATTCCACGTGCCGCACGCGGTCTACCAAGGCTGGGATGCCAAGGCCCGTGGCGCGGCACAAGAGGCTCGCTGGAACAGTCTGTTTTCCGATTACCAACAGGCTCACCCCGAGCTGGCCAAGGAATTCCTGCGCCGCATGGCGGGCGAGTTGCCAGCTGATTGGGCAGCTCATGCACAATCGACCATTGCAGCCGTGGATGCCAAGGCGGAAACCATCGCCACCCGCAAGGCATCACAAAATGCCATTTCTGCCTTTGCCCCCAAGCTGCCAGAGTTACTCGGTGGCTCTGCCGATTTGGCCGGCTCCAACCTGACGCTTTGGTCTGGTGCCAAAGGGGTGGCAAAAGAGAACGGTGGTAATTACCTGTACTACGGCGTGCGCGAATTTGGCATGGCTGCCATCATGAATGGCTTGACGCTGCATGGTGGTGTACGCCCCTATGGCGCGACTTTCCTGATGTTCAGCGAATACGCACGGAACGCCCTGCGCATGGCCGCGCTGATGAAAATCAATCCGATCTTTGTCTTTACTCATGATTCGATCGGCCTGGGCGAAGACGGCCCCACCCATCAGCCCGTCGAGCAGACAGCCACCCTGCGCCTGATTCCCAACATGGATGTATGGCGCCCTGCCGATGCAGTCGAATCCGCCGTGGCCTGGGCCATGGCCATCGAGCGCAATGGCGGCCCAAGCTGCCTGATCTTCAGCCGCCAGAACCTGCCCCATGTGCCGCGCGAAACCAGCACCCTGAGCAATATCCGCCGGGGTGGCTATGTCTTGCGTGAGTCATTCAAAGCGCAGCCGGATGTGGTGCTGATCGCCACCGGGTCGGAAGTCGAGCTGGCGTTGAAGGCACAAGCCGAACTTGCCAATCAGCAGATTGCGGCGCGTGTTGTGTCGATGCCCTCAACCTTCATCTTTGATCAACAAGATGCTGAATACCGCAAGGCAGTCTTACCCGTTGGCACACCTCGTGTTGCCATCGAAGCAGGCGTCACCGACTACTGGCGCAAGTATGTCGGACTGGAAGGCGGTGTGGTCGGTATCGACACCTTCGGTGAGTCAGCTCCGGCTGGCGCACTGTTCAAGCACTTTGGTCTGACAGTAGAACATGTCGTGAAAACCGCACAGACGGTCATCGGCAAATAACACCAAGCGGACAATCTGGTCAATCCGGTCATCCGGGTTGGCCAGGCCCGGATAACAACAATAATCGACCTCAGTTTTTGTATTTTTTGTTTCAGGAGATTGAACCAACATGGCTATCCGCATCGCAATCAACGGCTACGGACGTATTGGCCGCAACGTGCTGCGCGCGATTTACGAGCTGAACAAGACCAACGAATTCAAGGTGGTAGCGGTCAACGCCTCTGGCGATCTGGCCACCAATGCCCACTTGACGCGCTTTGACACGGTACACGGGCGTTTCAACGCCGATGTGAAAGCCGATGTGGATGGCGGCTGGTTACGTATCAACGACGCCAACGTCAAATTCTTCTCAACCCGCAATCCAGCAGAACTGCCCTGGCGTGATCTGGGGATCGACGTGGTCTTGGAATGCACCGGCTCATTCACCAGCAAGGCCAAGTGCCTGCCCCATATCGAGGCCGGTGCGAAAAAGGTGCTGATTTCAGCGCCTGGTGACAAGGACGTGGATGCCACCATCGTCTATGGCGTCAATCATCACCTGCTGAAGAGCGACATGACCGTCGTTTCCAATGCCTCTTGCACCACCAACTGCTTGGCGCCGCTGGTTCAGCCGCTTCACAACAAGCTGGGCGTGGTGAAAGGCCTGATGACCACTGTGCATGCCTATACCAACGATCAGGTCTTGACTGATGTACGCCATAAAGACCTGCGCCGCGCCCGCTCCGCCACGCAATCCATCATCCCCACCAAGACCGGTGCGGCCTCTGCTGTCGGCCTGGTTTTGCCGGAGCTGAATGGCAAACTCGATGGTTATGCACTACGGGTGCCCACCATCAATGTGTCGATGGTTGACCTGAGCTTTGTTGCCGCACGCAGCACCACCAAAGACGAAGTCAATGCCATTCTGAAAGACGCATCCGACACCTATCTGAAAGACATTCTGGGCTATAACGACCTGCCACTGGTGTCGATCGACTTCAACCACACCAGCGAAGCTTCGATTTTCGATTCGACGCTGACCAAGGTGATGGATGGCAATCTGGTAAAGGTCTCGTCGTGGTATGACAACGAGTGGGGCTTCTCCTGCCAGATGCTGCGTACCGTAAAAGCAATGATGGAAGCCAAGTAATTCCACGCACTGACACAACGGGAGCCCGGACGACCGGCTCCCGTTGTTTTCATGCATACGCCAGTGTGGATTAGGACATCCCCCCGCCTCGGCGTAAAATACGACATCTTCATAGTCTGGGACCGCAGGTTCAGATGCTCACCTTAAGACGCCTGAACGACACATTTGCCATACACCGCTGGCCTGTTGATAGCGCCATTCCAGCCGCAGCCTTTTCTGCCTCCTGGTTTTCGATCACCCGTACTGACGAGGAGTTGTCCCTGGTGATCCCAAGCTACATCACCCTGCCCTCGACCCATCGATCAGACGGTTGGCAGGCATTGGCCGTAGTCGGCCCGCTGGATTTTTCACTGACCGGCATTCTGGCTGGGCTATCCGGCACCTTGGCCCAGGCGGGTATTTCCATTTTCGCCATCTCGACATTTGACACCGATATCCTGCTCATCAAGGCCGAGCACATGGAGGCCGCGATGAATTCGCTACAACAAGCGGGTTATCGCATAGAATCAGCCCCTACCCCCACGGCTTTGACTTGAACCCTGAATTCTGGAGCCTGAATATGCATTTCCGTAAACTGACCGACCTCGACCTCGCCAATAAAAAAGTCCTGATCCGTGTGGACATGAATGTCCCTGTGAAAGCAGGCGTGATCGGTGATGACACCCGTATCCGTGCCTCCCTGCCATCGATCGAACATTGCCTGAAGGCAGGCGCCAGCGTGATTCTGATGACCCACCTGGGCCGACCGACCGAAGGCGAACTGACCGAAGAAGATACTCTGAAGCCTGTGGCAGCGCGCCTGTCGGAGCTATTGGGCAAGACCGTGCCGGTGGTGGCCGACTGGCAGAGCCAGGGGCTGTCGCTCAAAGCTGGTGAGGTGGCGATGTTGGAAAATGTCCGCTGCAATGTGGGCGAAAAGAAGAACAAAGATGAATTGGGCCAAGCCTACGCCAAGCTATGCGATGTATTCGTACACGACGCATTTGGCACCTCGCATCGTGCCGAGGCCTCTACTTACGCCGTGGCCAAATTCGCTCCCGTGGCGTGCGCTGGCATTTTGATGGCTGCCGAGCTGGATGCCCTGGGCCGCGCCTTGGCACAGCCCGCCCGCCCCCTGGTGGCGATTGTGGCAGGGTCGAAAGTCTCGACCAAGCTGACCATCCTCGAAGCGCTGGCTGACAAAGTCGATCAATTGATCGTAGGCGGCGGCATTGCCAATACCTTCTTGCTGGCCGAGGGCAAGCAAATCGGCAAATCGCTGGCCGAGCCCGATCTGGTCGATGCCGCGCGTGCTGTCATCGCCAAGCTGCGCGCCCGAGGTGGGGATGTACCGCTGCCCACCGATGTCATCTGCGCTACCGAATTCACCGAAACCGCCACCGCCACACCCAAGGCACTGGCGGAGGTGACCGCTGACGACATGATTCTGGACATTGGCGCCCAATCCGCCCAACAGCTGGCTGATATCGTCGCCCAAGCCGGTACTGTGGTGTGGAACGGCCCAGTGGGCGTGTTCGAATTCGATCAATTCGGCCAAGGCACCCTGACGCTGGCCAAGGCCATTGCCAGCAGCAAAGCCTTCTCGATTGCCGGTGGTGGCGATACCCTGGCGGCAATTGCCAAGTATGGCATTACCGAGCAGATCAGCTACATTTCAACTGGTGGCGGCGCCTTCCTAGAATTCCTCGAAGGCAAGACCCTGCCGGCAGTCGAGATTCTGGCACAACGCGCCAACGGATAAGCCATGATACGCCTGCTCAGTTGCAGTCTCTTGATCAGCCTCGCGCTGTTGACGGCTTGCGGCAAAAAGGAAGCCGAACCCATGTCGGCCCCTGCCCCGGCAGCGGAAGCAGCAGATGGCCTGCCCGCAGCAGGCAGCGCCCAGCTCGACGCCTCTTCCAAGCAAGGGGCGTCCGCAGGCCCAGAGGCAACACCCCAGCGCTATCTAGCGGTTCATCATTTCCTGACGTTGGAAAGTGAGGCGGATCAAGTTGAGAAAAACTGGCAAACCGCACAAGCAAAGTGCCTGTCATTGGGGTGCGAGATTCTCGACGCCAGCCTGCAGCGAAATCAGCAGGATCACCTGCCCAGCGCATCGCTCTCATTGCGCTTGCCGCCCAAGCAGGTGAACGCATTCTTTGACGTGCTGAAACAAGGTGGCGAGATTCTCTCCCAGCAGACCACAACAGAGGACAAAACCGATGCAGTGGTCGATGTTGAAGCCCGCCTGAAGAACTACATCGAGCTTCGCGACCGACTGCGGCAGATGATCGCCAGCAAGGACGGCAAGCTGGCTGATGTATTGGCGGTGCACAAAGAGCTGGCCGATACCCAAGCCGAGATCGATCGCATTACCGGCATGCGGAAAGCGCTGGCCAACGAAACTGAAAAAGTGGCCATCAACATTAATTTTGAGCCGATCCGCACCGTTGCAGAGCGGGGCATCTGGGAGCCGCTACGCAACGCGTGGCGCCGCTCGGGTTACAATTTGACCAATGGCTTGGCCGATGTGATCCATTTCATCACATCAGCCATCCCCTGGTTACTGGTGGCTGCCCCCATCATCTGGTGGTGGCGCCGCAGACGTCGTGCACGTCAACAATAGACAGCAGCCACTGAGCTGAAGGTCAAGAAAATACCAGGCGGGCACCCCGCCCGCCCCGTAGCACAAGGCTACGGCGAGGGATGACAATTTAGTAACGAACAGGAGAAAAACAATGGCACTCGTCTCGATGCGCCAGCTGCTGGATCATGCAGCTGAATACAGCTATGGTCTGCCAGCCTTCAACGTCAACAACCTGGAACAGATGCGCGCCATCATGGAGGCCGCAGACAAAGTCGATGCCCCAGTGATCGTGCAGGCCTCTGCTGGCGCGCGCAAATACGCCGGTGCCCCCTTCCTGCGCCACCTGATTCTGGCAGCGGTCGAAGAGTTTCCCCATATCCCGGTCGTCATGCACCAAGACCATGGCACCAGTCCGGCAGTCTGCCAGCGCTCCATCCAGCTGGGCTTCAGCTCAGTGATGATGGACGGCTCCTTGGGTGAAGATGGCAAAACCCCCACCGACTACGATTACAACGTCGCCGTCACCAGGCGCGTGGTCGATATGGCGCACGCCTGCGGTGTATCGGTCGAAGGTGAGATCGGCTGCCTGGGCAGCCTGGAGACCGGTATGGCTGGCGAGGAAGACGGTATCGGCGCCGAGGGCACACTGGATCACAGCCAACTGCTGACCGACCCGGAAGAAGCCGCCCGCTTCGTGAAAGACACCGGTGTTGACGCCCTGGCAATCGCCATCGGCACCAGCCATGGTGCCTACAAATTCACCCGCCCCCCCACCGGCGACATCCTGGCTATCAGCCGCATCAAAGAGATCCACGCCCGCATCCCCAACACCCACTTGGTCATGCACGGCTCCAGCAGCGTGCCCCAAGAGTGGTTGAAGGTGATCAACGAATTCGGCGGCGACATGCCGGAAACCTACGGCGTGCCGGTTGAAGAAATCGTCGAAGGCATCAAACACGGCGTGCGTAAGGTCAACATCGACACCGACCTGCGCCTGGCCTCCACCGGTGCAGTGCGTCGCTTCCTCGCGCAGAACAAGAGCGAATTCGACCCACGTAAATACCTGAAGGAAACCATCACCGCCATGCGCGATATCTGTATCGATCGCTATCAGGCTTTCGGTGCGGCGGGGCAAGCCTCCAAGATCAAAGCCATCAACCTGGAAAAGATGGCCGACCGTTACGCCAAAGGCGAGCTGGCGCAGATCGTCAAGTAAGTCTTGTTGGGTAGCGTATGAAAAGAACAAACCCGGCACGACCGGGTTTGTTCTTTAATGACAGAAAAAGCATCACTGTGGGTAGGCGTACTTATCAGTCAAACCAAGCTGATGGGCATTATTGATCCGGCCCCTTGATGTTTTAACCCGCCGCATACTTGACTACCGGGTCCTGAAAATAGGCTCGGACGCGCTCCGGGGATTGCTCCAGCTGCGTCATGTGTTCATTGTGCTTCGCGCAATTTTGCTTTGATACGTATCGGTGCGCGCTTCCATGGCCTGTTTGAGATCGGCGTTTAACCGCTCTTCCAGGTTCAGTTCTGGACTGTAACTTGACAGGTAGAACACCTCTATTTGCGCGGTACGTTCTGCCAGCCATGCTTTGACCGGTTTGCTGTGGTGCACACGCAGATTGTCCCAAATCAGGAATACCTTGCGCTCGGTCTCCTTGATCAGGGACGCCAGAAATTCAATCAGCCGATCCGCATTGAATGCCTTGTCAATAATCATCCAGCGCATCTTGCCCTGATGGGTGACGGTGCACACGCCCAGTTCGATCCCGTATTCGCGCCGGATCAGCTCCCTGACAGCGGCGCGGCTCCACAGATAGAAATCCATCTTCAACTGCTCGGGGCGACTGTCGCGAATGATGCGCCCAATGGCGGCTTCCTGATCGGCGCTGAGCCGTCAGCCTTCACCGTGCTGGTGGCCGCGTGCCGCAGGTTTGATGGCTGGCCAGCCGCCTGCCTCGAACAGCTTGATGGTGTTGCGTACGGTCGGATAGCTGAGCCCTGACAGTTCGACGATCTGTATGATGCCAAGGTCGCTTTTATGCAGACGCACGACTTGCTTGCGCCGTTCGTGCAGCTGTTCCAGTGATTGTTGACGAGCGTCTTCTTTATCCATGCACAATAGACCACGCCTTGACAGAAAAATTCAAACTTCTGAGGGCTGAATCAATAATTTGGCTGGCTGCTAGTCATCCGCCAAGGGATCGACCGCCGGGGTATCCAGCCGGCTCACCTCTTGTTTGAGCCAGACCAAGATCACTATCCCCGGCACCGCCAGCAGAATCGACAGGATAAAGAAATTGGGCCAGCCGATCGATTCAGACAACACTCCGGCCAGTGGGCCCACCCACACCCTGCCAACCGCAGCAAAGGCAGATAACAAGGCATATTGGGTTGCCGTGAAACGCTGGTTGCACAACGCCATCAGGAATGCCACAAAAGCGCTGGTGCCCATCCCGCTCGCCACATTTTCGAATGCCACGGCTGACAGCAGCAGATAATCGACCTCAGACGCGTGCTTCAGCGAGACGATCACCCAATCGAAGGGTGGTAGCTCGAAGCTGCCCCACGCCCCTTTACCTAGCAAGGCCACCAGATAAAAGCCTACGTTCGATACCAGTTGCAGGATGCCAAAGTACAGCAGCGACCGGAACAAACCCAGCCATGCCATCAATACTCCCCCTACCAACGCGCCGATGATGGTCAGCCAGATGCCGATGACTTTGTTCACCACGCCGACCTCAGCCGTTGAAAAACCCATGCCCTTGATCAGGAACGGCGTGGTGAGCGCACCGGCAAATGCGTCACCCAGTTTGTAGAGGATGATGAATATTAGAAAGGCTGTCGCCCCTTGCTGGCTGAAATAGCTGGACAGTGATTGATTGAGCGTTTCAAAGCGTGCGACTCTGGCGGCACTCCAGGCCAATGGCAAGGTGATCATGATGCCGAACAGCAAGCTGATCAGATCCGCCCATTTCTGTGCGTGGACAGGTAAGGCATGGGTGATGGGGTCTGGCGTGACAAGCAGCGAAACAAGCTGCTTGGCTAACGGGCTGCCCAGCCAGTTGGTCAGCTGATAGCCAAATACCACGGCCATGAGCACTGCCAGGAACCCCACGACATCATTTCTTGCAACAGTGCGAGGTGGCGTGGCGGTAGTCGGAACAGATGGCAAAGCCAGTAAAGACACCACAGCAGCGGCCATCATGATGCCAGACATCAGGCTGTATACCTGTGGCCAACTCCAGCCGAAACCTTGTGCGCTATCGACCCAGATCAGCGAGATACCACCTGACAAGATCATGGCCAAGCGATAACCAAACACCGACAACGATGAGCCCAGGCCCCGCTCATTGGGTTTCAGCACATCGGTTCGATAGGCATCGATCACCACATCCTGCGATGCGGAGAGAAAGGCCACCCCCAGTGCGATCAGCGCAAACAAAGTGGTATCGGCTTTGGGCGGATTGGCCGCCATCCATGCCAATGTACCGGCAAGGGCCAGCTGGGTCAGTACCAGCCACCCTCTCCGTCTACCCAGAAAAGGAGGCTCGAAACGATCCATGAGCGGCGCCCACAGAAACTTGAAGGTATACGGTAAGCCCACCAGGCTCAAAAAGCCGATGGTGGCGATATCGATGCCATCGAGGGTGAGCCAGGCCTGCATGGCCTGCCCAGTCAACGCTATCGGCAGGCCCGATGCGAATCCCAGCAGAAAAATGATGGACATACGATGGAAAGCGGCAAGGCGGGGAGCATTCATCATGAATTCAAACAGGATTGGGTGGAAAGGAATGGCATAGCTGGATTGAGCATACTGGGTTATCTCACGGAATCGTAACCCAGCGTGGCAGAGCGTATCCAGCTGTTCGACATGATGTCTGAGCGGGCCATGAAACACGATCAACAGAACCCAGGTAACACTGCATTGCCTGGCGTTGAGGTAGAGCATCGCATCGGGTACTTGGTTCCGGAGATCGGGCTGATATGGTCAGTTGGCACAAACGATGAAATCGTTTCGATGAAGGCCTGGTGCGGTGGCGCTGGGTAGATGTGATCATGCGCGGATGCGCTTGATCTACCAGCAGAAATCGATACCATCACAGTGGCCAGCCACGTCCAATCACATGATGGCCCCACACCCAGGGGTGCTTGGCCATGCAGGCTGTCTATAATCAAAAGGCTTGCCAACCATACTGACAATTGGAGACACCATGCAAATCCGAACTGAACGCAGTGACAGAAAGATGAAGCTGATCTTGGCAGGTTATTTCACCTTTGACGCCTATCGAGAATTCAAGAACCAATATACGCCCCTGCTGGAGAGCGGTGATTTTTCCGAGTTGGAGATCGATCTGGGGCAGGTTGAATATCTGGACAGCTCGGCCCTGGGGATGTTGTTGCTACTACGTGAACGGATGGACAACAAGCCAGTGGTCTTGTCCAATGCCCAAGGCACAGTCAAACAAGTGCTGGAGGTCGCCAATTTCCACCATCTGTTCACAATGCGATAGCGAGGGCTTCTGATGGAGGCGCCTGGCCCGGCCCCCTTGGCGACAAGGTGCGCAGATCGGCCATGACTGAATGGGCCAGCCGGGTTAGGCTGGCCTTCACCAGCGCTGTTTCAGCAAGTAATGGGGCTAGGCTGAGCATCCTGGGCGCGGTATGGTAGGCTAGGTTGCCATATCGCCAGCGCCCAGTAATCGGCGGATTGCCTGCAATTGAGCGGCGGCGGCCCCACCTTGTTGCGCCGCCAGTTCACATGCAACTTGGCCCAGCTGCCGATAGATCAGCGCGACCTGTGGCAATTGCGCATCCAGCCCTGATACATGTTTGGCCACCACGCCCACATCGCCTCGGGCGATCGGCCCGGTCAGGGCAGCTGCCGTCCCCAGGTGATGTACATTGTTCAGTGTGCCGATCAACAAGGGCTGTAGCGCCTGCAACGCAGCAGCCCTTGGCATGCCTGCCAGCTCGAAGCATTGCAGGCTGGTTTCCAGCAACGCCACCAAATGGTTGCAGGCTTGCACCGCCCCGGCATGGTAGAGCGTTTTCTGGTGTGCCGTCAGCGCAAAAGAGATGCCGCCCAATTGGGTGGCCCACTGTTGCAGCTGATCGGCCCACGCTGGCGAGCCTTCCACCGCACAATAGGTTCCGGCAAACCCAGCGAATGCCAAGTCAGGGTTGGCAAAGCTCATCAAAGGGTGAAGGCTGGCCAAGTGGGCGGTTTGGTGGTGTAGGGCGTCCAAGACATCTGCAGAATGTGAGCCAGACAGGTGAAATACCCGATCTGCTTCATGAAGGATGCCCAAGGCTGCCAATTGTGTGGCAACTAACGCCAGCTGGTCGTCAGGCGTGGCGACCAGCCAGATGTCGGCAGATGACAGCTGGCTGAACTGGTCAACAGCCCTGCCACTGCCCAGCCAGGCCACTGCTTGCTGGGCAGAGCGCAACTCGCGGTTGCACACTTGATTCAATGTCATCAGGCCCTGGCTGACAAGCAGCCTGGCCATGACGCGCCCAGCCCGCCCGGCACCAATCACGTTCAGCCTGGGTGGGGTGGTCATGGGTGAGCAGCTGCAAAATGCGCAGCCAACACATCCGATTCCAGTGTCTGCTGCCCACTATCTGATTTGATGGCATCCAGCAGATTCCAGGCCACCGCCTGGGCTGAGATCGGTCGATATCGCGCCCATTTGCCGCGCAACAATCCACCCGCCAGTCTGCCCACGATCAGCCCAAGGCGCTCACCCAGCCTGACTTCGGCACGTTGCCCGATCAATAAGGATGGACGGGCGATCACCAGCCGATCAAACGCCAACGCCGTCAAGGCTTTTTCCAATTGCCCCTTGGTGCGCAGGTAAAAATGGCGGGAATGGGCATCGGCCCCTAAAGAGGAGATGACACCGAATCGTCGGATTCCATTCATTTTCGCCATCATCGCCAGCTGCAAGGGGTAGAAGTAATCCACCGTCTTAAAACGGGCCTCGCTTCCAGCTTGTTTAATGGTCGTGCCCAGGCAACAGAGCAAAGCATCGGCCTTCAATACGCTACGATAATGCTCCAACTCGTTGAAATCGATGACCAGCTCGGTCAGCTTGGGATGTTGAATCCCCAATGGTTGGCGTACCAACACACAGACCCGCTCCAATGTCGCGTCGTTCAATGCCATGTCCAGCAAGGCACGGCCTGTCAGGCCGCTCGCGCCTGCAATGAGAAGAGATTTGATTTGAGACATCCGATAACAATAAACGACTCGCCCCGTAAAAGAAATCCGGGGTGACGAAAGTGAGACTTGACGGGCGAGCCGCCAAGCATGCATCAGGGACGGCGGATACGGTATATGGCCAAGCTGCCGAACAGATTCGGGAGGATGTCCACATCTACCCCCTCGTGCAGCACCACGCGATCCAACAGGTGAATACCGCGTGCCTCGCAAAAGAACTCGAAGTCACGCACCGTACACAAGTGGATGTTCGGGGTGTTGTACCACTCATAAGGAATGGTTTCCGACACAGGCATATGGCCCTGAAAAATCTGCAGACGGTTCTTCCAGTAGCCGAAATTCGGGAAGGTGACAATCGCCTCATGGCCGACACGCAGCATCTCCTCCACCACCCTTTCGACATGGCGCATCGATTGCAGGGTCAGCGACAGCACCACGAAATCGAAGGAGTCCGATTCAAAGCCAGCCAGCCCGCTATCCAAGTCGTTCTGAATGACATCCACCCCATTGGCTACGCAGGCAATCACATTGCTGACATCGATCTCCACCCCATAGCCGCTGACCTGCTTGGTATCACGCAGATGGACCAGTAAGGAGCCATCGCCGCATCCCAGATCCAACACGCGGGTATCGGGCTTGATCCAATTGGCGATGCGCAACAGGTCGGGGCGCAGTTTGTTGGTGACTGGGCGGCTCATGCGGCGCACTCCTTGGCGATATTGGTCATATAAGCGCGCATCAGATCGTGATAGGGCTTGTCATCCATCAAAAAGGCGTCGTGACCGTGTGCTGATTCGATTTCGGCATAGCTGACGTGCTTCTTCGCATCCAGCAAGGCTTTGACGATCTCTTTGGAGCGGGCCGGTGAGAAACGCCAGTCGCTGGTGAAGGAGACGACCAGGAATCTGGCTTTGGCCTGCTCCAAGGCTTTGGACAAACTGTGTTCGTAATGGCGGGCCGGGTCGAAGTAATCCAGCGCCTTGGTCATGATCAGGTAGGTATTGGCATCGAAGGTGCCGGAGAAACGATCCCCTTGAAAGCGTAGATAGCTTTCGATCTCAAATTCGACATCGAAGCCGTACTTGTACTCACCAGAGCGCAACATCCGGCCAAATTTCTCACCCATGCCGTCATCCGACAAATAGGTGATATGACCCAACATGCGCGCCAGCCGCAACCCTCGCTTGGGCACGGTGTGGTGTTCGTAGAAATCACCACCATGGAAATCCGGGTCGGTCAAAATGGCCTGCCGCGCTACATCATTGAATGCGATGTTCTGTGCAGTCAGCTTGGGCGCAGAGGCGATCACGATGCTATGCCGGATGCGCTCAGGAAAGCTGATGCTCCAGCGCAACGCCTGCATACCGCCCAGGCTGCCACCCACGACAGCCGCCCACTGCTGAATGCCCAGGTAATCTGCCAGACGGGCCTGTGCATTGACCCAATCCGCCACCAGCACCAGCGGGAAACGGGAGCCATATGGCTTGCCAGTGTCAGGGTTGATCGTGGAGGGGCCAGTCGAGCCATGGCAGCCCCCCAGGTTATTGACCCCGACCACAAAGAACCGGTTGGTATCGATGGGTTTGCCAGGGCCGATCATATTGTCCCACCAGCCTGGAGATTTGTCGTCCAGCCGGTGGCGCCCAGCAACGTGGTGGTGGCCAGATAAGGCATGACAGATCAGGATGGCATTGCTTTTGTCCGCATTGAGTCGGCCATAGGTTTCATAGGTCAGATCGTAAGCAGGCAGCACCGCGCCACTCATCAGCGTCAGCGGTTGATCGAAATGGGCTGTTTGTGCTGTGACGATACCGACGGAATTGGGTTCGGCCATGATGTGTGTTGGCTTGGATGATGGATAGGTGGGTCGCGGAATTATATAGTGAATTCAAAAGCTGTGTGGCGGTCTGGCGCGGCTGGTAAGGTTTACAAGCCACGCCAAGCCTTCTTTCCCAAAGGCAGGTCCGCGCCATGTGATGCCACTCAGGTATCACATGGCCAGCGCCTACTTCAGCTCATTCAACAGGAAGGTAAAGGTCAACGCCCACATCTTGGCCTGCTGTGCGGTGTTGGCGGCACCACCATGGCCACCCTCGGTATTCTCCCAGTACAGCACGTCATGCCCTTGCTCGGTCATGTGTGCGACCATTTTACGGGCATGGCCTGGGTGTACCCGATCATCACGGGTCGAGGTCGTGAACAGTGTACGTGGATATTTCACCCCAGCCTTCACATTCTGATAAGGTGAATACTTGGAAATGTACTCCCAGTCCTTAGGGTCTTCCGGGTTACCATACTCGCCCATCCAAGATGCGCCGGCGAGCAGCTTGTTATAACGCAACATATCGAGCAGAGGTACTTGGCAGACCACCGCCTTGAACAGATCAGGGCGCTGCACCATGACCGCCCCAACCAGCAGCCCACCATTGCTGCCCCCCATGATGCCCAGATGCTCAGGGGAGGTCACCTTGCGGGCCACCAGATCTTCTGCGATGGCAATGAAGTCATCGTAAGCCCGCTGCCGATTTTCCTTCAGCGCAGCCTGATGCCAGCCTGAGCCAAACTCGCCCCCGCCACGGATATTGGCCAGCACATACACCCCACCTTTGTTCAACCAGCTCGCCCCGACATTGGCTGCATAGGCGGGCTTGAGTGACACCTCAAACCCGCCATAGCCATAGAGGATGGTTGGGCTTTTGCCATCCAGCTTGGTATCTTCGTGCATCACCAGGAAGTAAGGAACCTTGGTGCCGTCTTTCGAGGTTGCTTCCTCCTGGGTCACCTTGATACCTTTCGCATCGTAGAACGCGGGCATATGCTTGAGCGGTGTACGCTGATCACTGCCAACTGTACCCATCAACAGCGTGGTGGGGGTGGTGAAATCAGTCAAAGTGATGAAATAGTCGTCTGACCGATCCGGGTCCACAGGCGCCAACCCAATTGCCCCGAACGCCGGCAAGGCGACCGCACGTCGCTGCCACTTGCCCCGGTGGCGTTTCAACTCATACACCCGGTTTTTGACGTTATCCAATTCATTGATCAGCAGGGCCGATCTGGTGGCAATGAGTCCATCCAATGACTTGCGGGTATGCGGCTCGAACAGTATCGAGAATTGACGCTCACCTTTCAGGAACCGGTTGAAGTCCATCGCAATCAACGCACCCTGCGGATAGATTTGACCATTCACATCCCAATCCGAACGCAATTTGATCAGAATCTGGTCGCGAAAAGGCATGGCTGTTGCATCGTCTGGCTTCTCCAGCTTGATCAGATTGCCATGTCGGTCGCGCAGAAACTGCTCGCTGGTGTAAAAGGTGATGGACCGGGTGACCAACTCCCGCTCAAAACCCGGTGTGAAATCCTTGGAGGCAGATAAAGCCAGGTCTGTGCGCACACCCTCAAACAAGGTTTTGGCCTCGGCCAATGGCTGGCCTCGTTTCCAGAGCTTGACCAACCGTGGGTAGCCGGAATCAGTCATTGAGCCTTCGCCAAAGTCACGAGCCACGAACAAGGTATTGTGGTCGATCCAGCGGGCCTCGCCTTTTGACTCAGGCAAGGTGAACCCGGTTTTGACAAATTGCTTGGTGACAGTATCAAACTCGCGTACCACATCCGCATCTGCCCCACCACGCGATAGCGAAATCAGACAATAGCGTCCCTTGGGCTCCAGGCAGTTGGCGCCATGCCAAACCCAGTTCTCGCCTTCTTCCTTGGCCACCGCATCGAGATCCAGCACCGTTTCCCAGGCGGGTTCCGCCTTTTTGTATTCTGCCATGGTCGTGCGGCGCCACAGGCCCCGGGCATGCTGCTCATCACGCCACAAATTGTAGAAATGCTCGCCAATCTTGGTGATGCCAGGAATGCGCTCCTTGGAGTTGTAGATCGACAACAGCTTGTCGTGAATTGGCTGATAGTCAGGCTTACCCATCAGCTCCTTCAAGGACAGCGCGTTCCGCTCCTCGACCCATTTCAGGGCTTTTTCGCCCATCACATCCTCAAGCCAAAGGTAAGGATCATCAGCCGCATGGGCCACAGCCGGGAGCAGACATGCGACAAATGCCGCTGGCCTGAGAAGTGCGTGAATCATAGATGTCCCATTTCAGAAAAGTTAAACGGCTTTATTTGATCCGGATGTCGGTTGAAAGGCAAGCCCAGATTCTTGCCCATGTTGATACCGCGCACGCCCCGATACATCAACCAGGGCGTTTCTGGCAGAATCGATACCAGATCCTTATCCCCAGCAACAAGGTCAGTACGACGGCGTAGATCATGGGCTGAGTCAGGTCTCGCTTGACCAGCCACCAATAATGCAAAACACCCAATATCGCGATCACGTACACCACTTGATGCAGTTGTCCCCACCGGCGCCCCAACCTTTTCATCATGTGATTGGTCGAGGTCAGCACCAGGGGCAGCAGCAACAGCCAAGCCGCAATCCCCACCGTGATGAATGGGCGTTTGACAATGTCGCGAACGATAGCTGACCAGTCAAAAAACTGATCCAGCCACAAATAGGTTGTCAAATGCAGGCTGGCATAGAAAAAGGCAAACAGCCCCAGCATTCTGCGTAGCTTCAATAGCCAGCTCATCCCTGTCAGGCGCCGCAAAGGGGTGATAGCGAGCGTCAGCAATATGCCGACCAAGGTCCAGGTGCCTGTTGACCGGGTGATGAATTCAATCGGATTGGCGCCCAGATGATCTGTCAAAGCCAATGTGAGCAACCGCCCAAGCGGATACAGGCAGATCAGAAAGACCATGATCTTGGCCATCAATAGGGCTCTGGGTGAAAGTTGACTGGGTAACATCCTGCATTCCCGTGTTGACGATGTTCATCGACATGAGGGCGGTCGATTTACGCGCTGTGCACAACCTGAAGTGACACAGTGTCCATTGGTCGATCATGCCGCTATTTTCTTTCATCCCATTTTGCGCCATTAACGGGGCCATGTCGGCAAAACCTGGCAATGAAAACGGGCACCGCATTGGGTGCCCGTCCTCATCTCATGTCAGATGCTGCTGGCTGGGTTTCACCACCCTGGCTAACAGTGCCCGGCCATGCTCAACCGCCTTTGGACAGCTTTTCCTTGACCCGCTTGGCACGCCCTTCGGCATCGGGGTGGCTTGACATCATCTTGTCAAAAGTCGATGACTTGCCGCTCATCTGGGCAAGCTTACGGAATGCACTTTCCATGGCTGCGGCCTTGTACTTGTACTTTTTCATGAACTCGAAGCCGTAGTCATCAGCCTGCGTTTCCTGGCTTTGTGAGAACTGATTGTTGACCAGTGCTTCAGTCAATGCGCCCAGTTGCGAGTCCGCCAAAGCGCCAACCACGCCTCCCGCGCCAGCGGCAGCCTTACGGCCAGCTGAGGTCACATAGGCAGTCCGTAATGCGTTCAGGCTGTGGCCATGTTTGACGTGGCCGATTTCATGGCCGATGACGCTCAGCAACTCATCGTCATTCATCAGATCCATCAAGCCGGCGTAGACACGGATACTGCCATCCGGTGCGGCGAATGCGTTGACATCCTTGGTCAGATAAACCTTGAAGTTCAACTTCATGCCATCTTCGTTCATGTGCTTGGCCGTCAGGCGTGCCAGCCGCTTCGCATATTTGTTCTTCGCTGGCGCAACTTGTGCTTGCTTGTCAGAGTAAGCCATCTGCTGAGCGGAAACACTTTTCAATTCACTATCTGACACTGTGGCGGCATTGAGCAGATCGCCTGCAGCGCTGATGCGGCTTTCGCCTTTGGTGGCACCGGTGCCAGCGCCACTCACACTACTCAGTGCACCCGCAACTGAGCTGACGTCGCCACCTTGGCTGCCATCGGTAGCGCACCCGACAAGGGCAAGGGCCATCATGGCTGCGAGCAGGGGGGATTTGGACATGTAAAACTCCTGAATATCGATACAGACAATTGATCCGGGCTGGCTTGATTGGCAACCAGGGCAAATGATGCCGCTGTCTGCCGCCAGGCAAGTGTGTGACTCACCAAACCACTGTTGCAAAGAGTGCGGTGGGAAATCCCCCCGATAAGTTGGTTTGGTCAGCCACCCAAACGTTGCCATGCAACTGGCACGACCGGCAGAAAAGCCCAATAGCATACATCAAATCGAATTCGTGATGCAACACACTTTATTGTTGATTTTCAGCAAGTTAATAATCGATAACCCGATTTGAACATGATGCATGTATGTGGCTACATGAATTTCAAAGATATTGAACCTCAATATCACCATGGCCGAGGCTCCTGGGGTGGGACACAACAATCCTGGCAATGTCACCTGGCCATCAAACCGCCCCAAAGAGCGCCTATCCTGTTGACAAGGCAAACAAAAAGGGGAGTGTATCTCCCCTTTTTCTTGCGATACCGGCACTTGATTATTTGGCCAGCTTACCCAGCGATTCCTCAATGTTGGGCATGATCTCGGCCAATGGCTTGCGCGCAATATCACCAGCTTTGACATTGTTGCGTTTCATCAGGTCTGCCACCAGCAGCCAACCACCATAGACCGTGGGTTTGCTCACGCCATCCACGCTGACAGTTTTAGCCTTCAACGCACTTCTGACCGCCTTGATGATATCCGCTTTGTGACTTTCAGCGGCTTTCAGTTCAGCATCAGTCAATCCCATGCTGGCGGCATCGCTCAAGCTGGGTGCCGCGGCTTTGGCAACATGGGCGGCAATACCTTCGAACAGCATACCTTCGACTACGGTCTGCGGGCCGTTCGGCAACATGCCTTTCATGTGCTGGTACAGTACCCGCGCGATTTCACGGGGCATTTGCACGGCACGCTCATCCGCTGGTTGCTCCAGCGGCAGATACAATTGGATCGCTTTGCCATCGGTGTTCGACCAGATGCCGCTTTCGAACATGCCTACATAGGCGTTGAATTCAAAAGCGACCGGCTTGTCCAGATACAGGTTTTGCACGACTGCGGAGAACACGCTTTGCGGATTCGGTTGCAGGCCGCTGAACCCTCCACGGATGCCGTCGATCACGCCAGCATACTTGGGATAGACCGTCTCCAGGCGTTCCTGGGGTTTGGTATTGGCTGGTGTGGCGTAGTCATAGAAAAAACGCCAGACAACCCAGCGACGATCCGCATTGGATGGCGCTTCTTTGGTGGTGGTGTCGTAGAACGCGACAAATTTTGGGGTGGTATCGCGTACAGTCAGGTTGATCTGTACTGCAGGATTCTTGGTGTTGGCGAATGCTGGTGCCGCCAGCAGGGCTGCGACCAAACCGCCGATGATGTACTTACGCAAAATGCTCTCCTTCTCCTCATGGGACGAACAATATCGAGACGTGCACTCGCACGTCTCAAGCTCAGCCGTCCAGCCATGGGTTGGGAGTGTCTGTTGTACTGGTGCAGGGGGCTGATGGCAGCTTACCCGCACCTGTGCAATGGCACATGGTACGGCCAAGCTTCAGGAAAGCGGAATATTATCAGTGGCCTTTCAGCGCGTATATCCCTGGTGCATTACGCCAATAGCCTTTGTAGTCCATGCCGCAGCCGAACAGGAAACGGTCTTCGACATCGACACCGACGAAATCCGCCTTCATGCCAGGGCGTGCCTTACGGTCATGCAGCTTATTCACCAGCACTGCGGACAACACTTCCTTGGCGCCTTCTTCAATGCAGTGATCCATGACAGCCGCCAAGGTGGTGCCGACATCCAGAATATCGTCGATGACCAGTACGGTGCGGCCACGCATATCCTGTGTGGGGCGCACGCGCCAATCGAGGTAGTTGCCATTGATCTCATGACCATAACGGGTGGCGTGCAGATAGGCCACTTCCAGCGGGAAATTGAGCTTGGAGATCAATCGACCCGCAATCACCAGGCCACCATTCATCACGCAGTACACCAGCGGATTGGAATCAGCCAATTTGGCCGTGATGGTTTCAGCCATATCGTCGAGAGCGGCTTCGATTTCTGCTGGGGATACCAGGCAGTCGGCTTCAGCGTAGGCGCGTTTGATTTCGTCCAGATTCGTCGACATGTCTCGGGTCTTTCACAAAAAAGGCGCAAGGCTATCACTTTGGTAAAATTTGGCAAGTATGCAAACCCATTGTTTTTGCATTGCGATATCAGCAACTTGGCGGGCTTATGTCGCCATCAGTATAGTGCACTGGCCATAGGAAGCGCTTGGCTCATGATGGTGAAGGCTTGTCCGTTGCACCAAGATGGATCGCATATCATGGCAGCAGATGTCATTGAAACGTTTCAGATTTATCCGTACTGGTGAAATCTGCCCCATCCCAGGGCCGGGGGTGGAGTTCAGGATTTTTGGTTGGTATGCGTCAATTATTGCTTAAAATAGCGTTTAGGACAGATGCAGACAGGCTGACTTGGGATCGCTGGCAGCCTATTCAGAGCTTACCCACACCGAGCGCGCAATTTTCTAGATGAAGACAGCCGTTGCCCACTGTATCCGTTGCTTCAAGGCGCGCAGTCAAAGCCCATATCGCCGCACTGTTCAATTCATTCACCCATCGCAGGACATCACCCATGTACATCGCGTACCCTTACGGCACCACATGTGCACTGAGTTCGCAAAATGACGTTGGTGGTTCCATAATAATCAGGAGCGCTCATGAACATCACTGAAATCAGGCACCCTCTGGTCCGACACAAAGTAGGACTGATGCGGGAAGTAGGCATCACCCCCGCCGCTTTCCGGGCCCTGGTTGCCGAGGTATCCCGCCTGATTGCCGTCGAAGCAACCCGCGACATCGAATTGGATACCGCTCAGATCGAATGCTGGAGCGGTAGGTTGTCTGTACCTCGTTTGCCCGCGCTTGCGCCAACCTTGGTGCCAATTCTGCGGGCTGGCTTGGGTATGTTGGAAGGGGTGCAAGCCATGCTGCCGGAATCGCCCGTCAGCATGATTGGCATCAAGCGCGATGAGCATACGCTGCAGCCCCATGCTTATTATCTGAATCTGGCTTCGCACATTGATGAGCGGATCGCGTTGATTTTGGACCCGATGCTGGCAACTGGTGGTAGTTTGTGCGCCACTATCGACGCGCTGAAAAAGGCTGGTTGTAAGCGGATGTGTGCGTTGACCCTGGTGAGCGCACCGGAGGGTGTCCGCCATGTGAATACGCTCCACCCAGATGTGCCATTATATACAGCAGCCGTTGACGAGCGCCTGAACGAGCACGGCTATATCCTGCCGGGCCTGGGCGATGCCGGCGACAAGATTTTTGGTACGGATACTCACGACTAAGGGGCAATCATGTCCAATCCACCCGTTCCACCGTATTTTGCGCAACGTAATGGCATCCGCATCCGCCCTTACACACTGGATGATGCAACGCCCTATTTCTGGGCGGTGATGGCTTCGCGTCAAGAGCTGGCGGCCTGGACGAACTGGTTCAAGGTAGGCTATACCCTGGACGATGCGCGAATCTGGGTGGTGTCCCGCATTGGGGCCTGGCAACATGCCACCGCCTTTGATTTCGCGGTGGAGCGCGTGGAGGACAATATGCTGCTAGGCAATGTCGGGCTGAACACGGTCAGCTCGACCCATCGTTATGCCAGTATGAATTTCTGGATTCGCACTGATGCGTGCGGCCAGGGTGTGGCATCTTCCGCCATGAAGCTGGTGGCCGCATTTGGATTTGACGTATTGAATCTGGCCAGAGTCGAGCTGGCGATCAAGACTGACAACATGGCAGCCCGCAAAGCGGCACACAATGCTGGCGCTGCCTTTGAAGCCAATGCCCGTAATCGTTTGCAATTGGCTGGAAAGCCTGTCGAAGCGGCTTTGTATTCTCTGATTCCAGCAGATGTGTATGCGCCCAGTGGCGAAATGCGAAACACCCCCTTCCTGGGAACCAACCCCTCGCTGGATACGCATTGAGCATGCTGTTTTGCGTCGTGCGGACAGGGCGATTCAAACCATCAAGTCGCCCAAGGCCTGATCAAGCAGAGTGGGGTCAACCTGCGCCTGTGAGGGGAAAATCAACTCCAACCGGTTATCGTGCCGCCATTGGGCCGGTGTGACCAGAGATGATTGCGGCATTTGGTTGATGGCCTGCCAACCATGTTCGGTCTGCACAATCCCTTTGGCCCGCAGGCAGCCCTGTTCGAATTGTACATTTACCCAGGCCAGCAGTTTGGCTGCTGAAAATTGCCGTTCCGCTGGCCAGCGCCAACCAATGGCCAACCCCTCCGGTTGGCGCTGGCAATGCATGCCAAAGGACACTGCTCGGCTGGCGGTGCCCGCCAGCAACGATGGTTGTGGCAGGTTGGTTTGGACCGGACAAGGAGCGCTGACCGGATGATCAAGCCAAGCCTTATCCAGTTGACCATCTCGGATGGTCACATCAATCCACCTTGGGGGGGCCAGGCCACTTAACAGCTCATCGAGCAAAGCCCAATCATCAGGTTGAGCCCTGTCGGTTTGACTGGCAATCAGCAGGTCTGCAGCATTCAATTGCGCAGCCAGCAGAGGATGCTGGCGAATGCGAACATCTTGTAGCGAGCTGGGCGCCACCAAGGCAAGTGTGGCGGCGGGCCTGAGAATGGCTTGGTAACTTGGCTCGGCCAGCATGGCCCGGATCGCAGCCGGGTGGGCCAGCCCCGAGGGCTCGATCAGAATGCGGGTTGGCTTGACTTGGCGGATCACGCTGTTCAATGCAACACGGAACAGGGGGCTGCTGATACAACACAAGCAGCCGCCAGGCACCTGTTTGATATGCAGGCCCGGCTGGCTGAGCAACGGGCCATCGATCCCGACCTTGCCAAATTCATTGACCAACACCGCCCATCGCTCATTTCTGGGTGCTTGTAACAGCAGGTGTTGAATCAGTGTCGTTTTGCCACTGCCTAGAAAGCCGGTGATGAGATTGACGGGGATCATATCCAACGACGAGCGCGAGCAGACCAGCAGATGCTTACCGGTCGGCCACGTGCTCCGGCGCGGCGATAATGGTGTTGCGCCCGGCGTTTTTGGCCGCATACAACGCCTGATCGGCACGTAGGATCAAGGCATGTCCGTTTTCATCGGCTGCCAATTGCGCCAACCCGGCACTGAAGCTGATATCGATACGTTTGCCTTCATGCATGACCGCATTGTTGCGAAACACCAGCCGGAGCCGCTCCAGCAAGTACTTGGCCCCGTGCAGGTCTGTCTCCGGCAGCAGAATCAGAAACTCTTCACCGCCATAGCGCACCAGCACATCATTCCCACGCAGCACAGCCTTGGTGATGTTACTGACATGGATCAACACCTTGTCGCCAACATGATGACCAAAACGATCA
This sequence comes from Chitinivorax tropicus, assembly GCF_014202905.1. Classification (NCBI taxonomy): domain Bacteria; kingdom Pseudomonadati; phylum Pseudomonadota; class Betaproteobacteria; genus Chitinivorax; species Chitinivorax tropicus. The sequence continues at coordinate 151,899 of NZ_JACHHY010000002.1, forward strand.
TTGATCTGTTTGAAGAAGTCCAGATCGATCAGCGCAACAGATAATTTGGCCTGATAGGTGCGGCAGCGCTGAACTTCTCGATTCAGCAACATATCCAACCCCTGGCGATTTTGCGTACCCGTCAGCGGATCGCGCTCCAGCGCATGGCGGCTGGCGGCAAGGTCATCACGCATCTGGTTCAGCGATGCAGTCAGCTCTCGCAGGCTGTCGTGGCTGTCCTCCACGGTGTCATGCATGTTGGTCGCAGTATGGACGATGGCCTGCAACAGCCGCATCATTTCAGGTGTGTCTTGTGTATTCTGCAAGGAATGGATGGAAGATTTGATGTCGTCATTGTGATCTCTGATCAGATCTGCCAAGCCACCTGTTGTGTCTGCAGCTTCCTGCACCACATGTTGTACGTTGGCCACCAACTGGACATTGCTTTGCTCCGCCTCCTCTTTGACAGCGGGGGCAATACCGGCAATTTCGTTGTAGAACTTCGTATAATTCTGTGGCGTCGGGGCGAGGCCAAGTTCTGCAAGGCGCTTCAATGCCATGCGGGCAATATCAGCGGGTGAATTGAGTCGGGATGCCATGAGTAGTTGCCGGGTGAAATCGTTATTATCCGAACCCGTTCAATGTCATCACCGCTTGGTTTTATATGACTGATACATGAACAGATTCACACTGTAGCGACATCATAACCAAGCTGGCCACTTTCAGCACCTGTAGACCGATCAACTATGCCAACTGCAACCCATGCTTTGCTTGTGTTGAAGGATGCCGGATAATCCAAATTTGGCGACTGTGGCTGATCTGCGCGGTGACCTTGGTCATAGGGCCTCGCGCAGGCGTGGTATGTCGTTTGTTGAATCAGGCACGCCATCTGTTTGGTGTACGTGGGCAACTACCAATCAACCAGCAGCATGCCAGTGCTGGGTTGGATGCCTGATGCATGAGGGACGCCAGCAGAGCTTGGCTCCCGATCGCAGCTGCGGCGGCATATTACAGACGTTTTTTTAAGATTGTGTTGACACGACTTCAGATAAATCCATGCACATCCATATATTAGGTATCTGCGGTACATTCATGGGCGGCATCGCCGTCATTGCCAAACAGGCTGGTTTTCGTGTCACAGGGTGCGATGCCAACGTCTACCCGCCGATGAGCACACAGTTGGCGGCGCAAGGGATTGAGCTGATTCAAGGTTTTGATGTCTCACAGACCGATTTGAAGCCTGATGTGTTCGTGATCGGCAACGTCGTCAGCCGGGGCAACCCCTTGATGGAAGCCATTCTGAACCAGGGCCTCCCCTATATCTCCGGCCCACAGTGGTTGGCTGAACAGGTGTTGCATGATAAGTGGGTGTTGGCGGTGGCGGGCACCCATGGCAAGACCACCACGTCGTCCATGCTAGCATGGATTCTGGAATATGCCGGCCTGGCGCCAGGGTTCCTGATCGGCGGCATTCCGCAGAATTTCGGCCTGTCGGCCCGACTGCCAGGCGAGCCTAGGCAGGAGCCAGGTGGCAGCAGCCCCTTCTTTGTGATCGAGGCTGATGAATATGACACAGCTTTCTTCGACAAACGCTCGAAATTCGTGCACTACCGCCCGCGCACAGCCGTATTGAACAATTTGGAATACGACCATGCCGATATCTTCCCTGATCTCGCCGCCATCGAAACGCAATTCCATCACTTGGTACGGACAGTTCCTGGTCAGGGGCTGATTGTCGCCAACGGCAGAGAAGCCAGCCTGGATCGAGTCTTGCAGCGAGGCTGTTGGACGCCGGTCGAACATATCGGTGGTAGAGCAGGCTGGCAGATCGGCACACAGCACGCCGATGGGTTTGACGTGTTGCTGGACGGCCAGCACCAGGGCCGACTGCAATGGGGCCTGCTGGGCGAACACAATCAGATGAATGCGTTGGCGGCGCTGGCCGCCGCACGCCACGTCGGCGTGCCGGTGGATGTGGGTATTGTGGCCTTGAGCCAGTTCCAGAGCGTCAAACGTCGCATGGAAATCAAAGGCGTACAAAACGAGGTGACCGTCTATGACGATTTCGCCCACCATCCGACCGCTATCGATACCACCGTGGCCGGGTTGCGCCGTAAAGTCGGCCAGGCGCGCATTCTGGCCGTGCTGGAGCCCCGCTCGAACACCATGAAACTGGGCACCATGAAAGACCAGCTGCCCGCCAGCCTGCGCGAGGCAGATCTGACCTTCTGTTATGGCGCCAATCTGGGCTGGGATGTTGCGGCGGCGCTGGCGCCAATGGGTGAGCAAGCGCGGACATTTGACCAGCTGGACACGCTGGTTCAAGCCGTGGTGGCGGCATCACGGCCAGGGGATCACATATTGGTCATGAGCAACGGCGGCTTCGGTGGCATCCACCAAAAACTGCTGGACGCACTCGGCAACCGCCAGCCCGCATGAAAGCACCGCCCATCCCGCCACTCGCACTGGTTGTGGCGCTGGCCGGCATGACCTGATGGCTGGCAGGCGGGGCGATGAATACCGCCTATACTTGGTTGACGGTGCTGGTGGTGGTGACAGGTATCGGTTGCTGCGTGGCGGGTGTTGTGTCGTTTCGACTGGCCAAGACGACGGTTGACCCTGTCCATCCGGATCGGGCATCCACACTGGTCGTGGTGGGCATCTACCACCTGACCCGAAACCCGATGTACTTGGGATTTGTGCTGATTCAGGCTGCCTGGGCGGTGTATTTTCCCTCGCTTGGCGCTTGTGGCGCGGTATGGGTGCTGGCCATGTATCTGAATCGTGTGCAGATCCCGCTGGAAGAAGCAGCGCTGCAAACCAGATTTGGTGAATCGTACCAACGATACATGCAGTCCGTGCCGCGCTGGTTGTAGGCTGACAACCAATACTTCAGCCACACGCGGCAGCCCCCATGAATCAGGGGCCAGAGCATAGATGATGTGGCCACTCATCGATCCATTGTGTTTGTTGTTCAAGTAGTAGTTAATAGCCCCGGTTAACCGATGTTGACTTATCGATACCATATCGTAAACGTATTTGCTGAAGCGCCTCTGACGGGAAATGCACTGGCTGTATTCGAGTACGCTTACGAAATGAGCGATGAGCTGATGCTGGCCCTGGCGCAGCAGATGAATCTCTCCGAAACGACCTTTATCCAACACAGTGATAAAGCCCATGCCAAGGTGCGCATCTTTACCCCGGGGGGTGAAATGCCCTTTGCCGGGCACCCGGTGCTGGGGTCAGCAGAGGTGATCAGCCGCTTGAAGGGCGGGCAGGATCTGATGACATTGGAAACCAAAGCAGCAATCGTGCCGCTGTGGTTCCGTGATTCACGCTGGACACTCCAGGTGCGGGCCGCAACCCTGCGGCGGCCTGCTGCATCGAATAGTCAGCTGGCCAGCATGCTGTCGTTGCCCGTGGCCGATCTCAAGGCCAATTCCTTTTTTGTGGACTCCGGCAATGAACAATTGCTGATCCGGGTGGGTAGCCGCGAATCCGTGACACGCTGCCAACCACGCCCAGAGGAAATGCTACAGCACGCGGCCAATCGTTTCGGGCTGGCTAAAGTCTATGTGTGGCATCGTGATCGGGAGCAAATCACCGCCCGTTATTTTGCCATCGTCAACGGCATGTTGATCGAAGACCCCGGCACCGGCTCAGCCGCCGCCAATCTAGGCGGGTGGCTGTATGCCCACAAGCAGGTTCCAACCCGCACAGTCATTGCGCAAGGGGATCAGATTGGCCGGCCTTGCCGCATCTATCTGGAAGTCGATGAAAATGGTCGGGTCTTCGTAGGTGGCCGGGTCATGCCCCAGGGCATGGGTGAAATCCGGATATAGGCCACATCATGACCATTCATCGCTTCCACCTTGTCAACGTCTTTGCCGAGACACCGCTGTCCGGCAACCCCCTCGCGGTGTTCGAAGACGGCAGCGGATTGGACGACGCCACCATGCTGGCCATGGCCCGGCAGCTCAACCTGCCAGAGATCGCGTTCTTCCTTCCCCCGACCCAGGCCGCCGACACACGCATCCGTATTTTCAACACAGCAGCCGAATCAACGTTTGTCGGCCATCCAACCCTGGGCAGCGCCCATGTCTGGAACATCATCCGCAACCAAGCCAACCAGCGGATTGCACTGGAAACCCACATCGGCATCGTCCCAGTCTGGCACGAGAACGACATCTGGACATTCCAAGCCAAAACACCCACCTACCGTGCCTGTAACCTCTCCAGCCAACAACTGGCCGCGATCTTGGGCCTGCAGGTCAAAGACATCACAGGCACCGCCTTATTTGTCAGCACCGGGGCCGAGCAATTGGTCGTCCCCCTGGCCAGTCGTGACGCCATCATGCGCTGCGCACCTAAAGCCTACGTACTGGAGCAATTTGCCGCCAACCGGAACGGCCAAGCGGCAGTGTATGTCTGGCACCGGGACGAAGCCCTGGTCAGCGTCCGCTTCTTCCACACGGATCGTGGCAGCCTGATCGAAGACCATGGCACCGGGTCTGCATGTGCCAACCTGGGCGGGTGGCTGCTGGCAAACGGCGTACCAAGGCCGATCCGGCTAGATATCCGCCAAGGCCACACCATCAACCGGCTGAGTACAATCCGGCTGGAAGTCGATCAAGCCCGCCACATCTACGTCGGCGGACGCGTTGCCTATCTGGGTGCCGGCGAGCTGATGTTGTGATGAATGTGGCCACGGTCACGTATATAACATCCAGTATTTGCGCTGTTGAAAACAGAAATGCCTTCATATCCAAACAAAGTTGGGGGCTGTTTATATAGAGCACTGCGCCTGGTATGGCTCTGTTGCACAAATCCCAGGCAGGACGAGTTTCCCCTTACCCCAAGCAGATTTACGCCATCGTGCACGGACGGCCCAGCATTTTTGCGCATCGGCATGCATCTGCTTGCGCCTTGTGCGGCAATCGCCTCATGGCACGTCTTGGTTATGTCTGCGTCCGTCCGCGCTTGTGCCGAGGCGGGTCTGCAAATTCGCCGGCGTAAGCGCAAGAAGGTGCCGGCGGCAGACCGTCACCCACTGGCCCGCCCCTTGGCCGCCAACCAGGTCTGGTCGATGGACTTGGTGTTCGACCGGACGGCAGAGGGGCGTGCCATCAAGAGCCTGACCGTTGTTGATGCCACGCACGAGGCCGTCGCCATAGTGCCGGAGCGTGCGATGAGCGGTGTGCATCTGACGCGCGTCCTCGGCCAGTTGGCGCAGACACGCGGCTTGCCCAAGGCAGGATCGACAACGGCCAGGAGTCCTGCAGTCGCGCCATGCTCGCCTAGGCACATGCTCGTGGTGTTCAGCTCTTCCTCATCGAGCCGGGTAAGCCCAATCAGAACGCCTACATCGAATCGTTCAACGGGCGTTTCCGGGATGAGTGCCTGAACGAGTACTGGTCCACCAGCCTGCGGCATGCGCAGGTCGTTATCGAGGCCTGGAGAAGGGAATACCACACCGAAAAACCCAAGAAAGCGCTGGGCGGTTTGATACCAGCGGCCTACGCCAAATCACTCGCGGAGAAATCAGGTAAATTAGCCTTGGACTCTAAAGTGTGGTGCTACTCAAATTTGGGGAGACGTCGGTGAAGCAGGTGCGGCTTCACTTGTATCTAAGCCTTGCTGAACAGACTTAGAATTGATAACGTCATGCCAATCAATTAATTTACCTTGCGTAACTGTCGCCAGTTTCACCTCCCGGCGGTCAGTTTCTTCCGACTACCTTGATGAAGGGGCTCCAGTGGAAATTTCTGCAATTCTTAAAGATGACCTTCAAGCACTTTTGGCACTGAATGAAGATCACTTCAATGATGTGAAAAGCAAACGAATTGCCCCCGCGAAACTTCAAGAGACATTTGTCGCATTCGCCAATTCAGATGGTGGAGACGTGTATGTTGGGATTGAGGACAAGTCATGTGCTGGAGAGCGTGTTGACGGATTCTCAGAGCCCGAAGAGGCAAATGACATCATCTCTACGCTACTTGAAGAGACGCAACCAGCAGTCGAAAACGTTTCGGTCGAATTTCTCAACACTGCTGGCAAAGGATTAATCCTTCATCTCTCTATCCCCAAAAGCCCAAAAGTCCATTACACCGCCTCTGGCGATTGCTACATTCGCGTCAACGCTGGGAAAAAGAAAATTAAAGGCGAGCGAATCACGCAGCTTGGTTATTCAAAAGGCGCAGAATTGTATGAAAAGAAGCCCGTTATAAATTCTGAAATAGATGAGATTGTTGATAGCGAAGCACTTTCCGAATATATGAAACGAGTCGGCACTAACTTACAACCAGCTGATTTTTTGAGAAAGCAAAGATTGCTGACCTCGCAAGGTCATAAGCGACTTCCAAATGTCGGATGCGTGCTCCTCTTTGATGAAGAACCCCAGGCCACCATGGATACTCGATGCGCTGTTAAGGTGTATCGTCTTCGCACCACCGATAAGGAGTACAAGAGAGAGCAGCTCCAAGAGATGCCCAGAACAATAAATGGCGGAATCGAAGAGGTAATTCGCAAAACCATTGAACAGGTGGCTGATTACATTGATGGTGCTGCGTTTCAGGACGGAGCGCGCTTGGTTAAGCTGCAATACCCATCTGAGGCTCTAAGAGAGATTTTGGTTAATGCTGTAATTCACCGCGATTACAGCTTGAACGATGATATTCATGTTCGGGTATTCGACAATCGGATCGAGGTTCAGAGTCCGGGCAAGCTTCCCGGCTACATGAGCATTGACAACCTCTATCAGGAGCGGTTTTCAAGAAACCCCAATATTGTACGTATGCTACACAACTTGCCAAACCCGGTGAATCATGACATCGGCGAAGGGCTCGATACCGCCAAGAATGAACTTCGAAAGGCAGGGCTGGTTGAACCTTTCTTTGAAGAGAAAGAGAACGCGTTTGTTGTAACGATAAAACACCAAAGAATCGCCTCCGTTGAAGAGGTTATTCTGGGTTACCTTGGCGAACACCCTGCCGCAGAGATAACCAATAAGCTTGTTCGTCAATTGACAGGCGAGGACGACATGCAGAAGGTAAAGTCGGCACTTCAAAAATTGCGCTCTGCCGGACATATAAAACCAGTAGATGAGAATGCCCGGGCGTTCAATTTTCGCTACATCAAATCTTAAGGTCTACGGGCCTTTGGTAGAAGATAGAATGTCCATTGGTATCACCCAAGAATACTCACCTCTTTACGCCTCCAAGCGGCAGCCATGACATAGGGCATGGGGTTAAACTTGGCGCAGTTGATGGTCGTGTAGAAGGACACGGCCATTGAGACAGGCGACGTGACTTTCACTGAGGCGCCACTGGGTGACAGTGACCAAGGCCACCAACTATCTTGCTCGATGTCGTTCAGGGATGCGGTGATGGGGGGTAAGGGGGTAATCTGTGGATAGAGTCCCTGAGGTAGCAGTTCTGCGAAAGCCCTAAGTCAGACTTAACTCAAGAAAGTAAAGAAGCCCAAGGCTATCCCTCGAAAGGTGGTCTTGGGTTTTTTCGCAAAGCTGGCACGATTTTTGTCAGGGCGTGTGTCTATCTGTCCTTTTTTGTCACCCTCAGGCTGACACTTCGGCCTCTTCACGCCGACACTGCAGACACAGAGACACGCGCAAAGATGAAGCCCCAACTTGATCTGAAACTCCAATACAAATTACCATACAAGCCAAGGACCAATCGCGCTGAAAACCGCGTGGTTGCGTGGGTTTTGGCAGTAATTGGAGTCCCTGCCCGTCAAACCCTGTTCGACGGGCAGCGTGAGTCAGCGTAGTTTGCTGATGTCTTTGGCTTCCCAACTCGGGAAATACTTGCGGACCAGGGCGTTCAGTTCAACTTCAAACGCACGGAGGCGGCTGAGTTCGTCCAGGTCAGCGCTGGCGGCTTGGGCAGTGGCTGCAGCGGTGATCATGCCTGCGCCGGCGGTGGCGTTGCTCAAGCGGTCGATGACGATCAGGCTGCCGGTGCTGCGGCTTTCGCGGTAAGGGTCGAAGACAACAGGAGCGTTGGCAGTGATGCGGCAGAGACCGATTTCGTTCAAGGCCAGTTGCTCGGTGTCGGATTCGGCCAAGGTGTTGACATCGATGCGGTGCAGAATGCGCTCGACCCGGCCAAAGACCTGTTTACCAGCCAACTTGAAGGCGTACTCTTTGCCGACTTGTAGCGGGGTTTCGTTCATCCATACGATATGGGCATCGAATGCGTTGGAGACATTCGGTTGAGTTTCGTTGGCTTTGACGATCAGATCGCCGCGTGAGATGTCGATTTCATCTTCCAACGTCAGAGTGACGGCCTGGCCGACAAAGGCGTGGGGCAGGTTGCCATCTGCGGTGACAATAGCCTTGACCTTGCTGGACTTGCCGGAGGGCAGCGCCACGACTGTTTCCCCCGGGCGGATTTCACCCGCTGCCACGGTACCACAGAAGCCACGGAAATCGAGGTTGGGTCGGTTGACGTACTGTACGGGCAAGCGGAAGGAGTTCAGGTGCACGTCGTGGTTGACGGTGATGGTTTCCAGCAGGGTCATCAGGGTCGGGCCTTGATACCAAGGCGCGCGGCTGGAGCGGCTGACGACGTTGTCGCCTTTCAACGCGGACAGGGGCACGAAGTGGATGTCAGGGATGGCCAGCTGTTCGGCAAAGGCAAGATATTCATCGCGGATACGGTTGAACACGGCCTCGTCGAAATCGACCAGATCCATCTTGTTGACAGCAACGATGACGTGCTGGATGCCCAGCAGGCTGACAATGAAGCTGTGACGGCGGGTTTGGGTCTGCACGCCGCGCCGCGCATCGATCAGGATGATGGCCAGGTTACTGGTCGAGGCACCGGTTGCCATGTTGCGGGTGTATTGCTCGTGGCCAGGGCAGTCAGCAATGATGAATTTGCGCTTTTCAGTTGAGAAATAGCGGTAGGCCACGTCGATGGTGATGCCTTGCTCGCGCTCGGCCTGCAGGCCATCGACCAGCAGTGCCAGGTCGATGTCGTCATCGGTGGTGTTGTATTTTTGTGAGTCACGCTGGATGGCCGCCAGCTGGTCTTCGAAGATCAGCTTGGAGTCGTGCAGCAGACGGCCTATCAAGGTGGATTTGCCGTCATCGACATTGCCACAGGTGATGAAGCGCAGCAGATCCTTGTTCTCGTGCTGCTTCAGGTAGCCCAGGATGTCGTCGGCGATGAGGTCTGATTGGTGCGACATCAGAAGTATCCTTCCATTTTTTTCTTTTCCATCGAGCCGGCGGAATCGTGGTCGATGACACGGCCCTGGCGTTCTGAGGTTTTGGTCAACAGCATTTCCTGAATGATGTCGGGCAGCGTGGCCGCTGTGGATTCCACCGCACCAGTCAGCGGGTAACAGCCCAGTGTGCGGAAGCGGACGGATCGGGTCTGGATACGTGCTTTTTCCTCGTCACTCAAATACTGCAGAATGCGGTCGTCGTCGATCATGATCAACGTGCCATCACGCTCGATCACCGGGCGCTCGGCAGAGAAGTAGAGCGGGACGATCTCGATGTTTTCCAGAAAGATGTATTGCCAGATGTCGAGTTCGGTCCAGTTCGACAAGGGGAAGACCCGGATGCTTTCCCCTTTGTCGATTTTGGCGTTGTAGATGTTCCAAAGCTCGGGTCGTTGGCTTTTCGGGTCCCAGCGGTGGTTTTTGTCGCGGAAGGAATACACGCGCTCTTTGGCACGGGATTTTTCTTCATCGCGGCGGGCGCCACCAAAGGCGGCATCGAATTTGTATTTGTTCAGGGCCTGCTTGAGCGCCTCGGTCTTCATGACGTCAGTGTGTTTGGCGCTGCCAGCGGTGAAAGGGTTGATACCTGCTTTGACGCCCTCTTCGTTGGTATGCACGATCAATTTCCAGTCGTGCTTTTTGGCCATCTGGTCGCGGAACTTGATCATGTCCTGGAATTTCCAGGTGGTATCGACATGCATCAACGGGAAAGGGGGCTTGCCGGGATAAAAGGCCTTCAGGGCCAGATGCAGCATCACGGCGGAATCCTTGCCAATCGAATACAGCATGACCGGGTTCTCGAACTCGGCGGCAACTTCGCGGATGATGTGGATCGACTCGGCTTCCAGTTGTTTGAGGTGAGTCAGCCTCTTTTCATTGAGCGTGAGCATACGTGATCAGAACCGGGCAGATTTGCAATACTGGGCACAACTGGCAGAGGTGTTGGCAGGCTGGGATGCAGCCATGAGTGGTTTCACCGTGCGAGTCTGTGTACCCAGACTATTTTCCAGCCAGCCACTTTAATGGATTGATTTGGCCAAACAAAGACTGCTTTTGCATATGTTTATGCCAAAAAATGGTCAAAGCGGCACTGCTTTATGACGGCTGATCATAGCGGATCGCGTGATGAGTGTCCCGAAAAAACAAAACCCGCCATGTGGATGGCGGGTTTTGCTTGGTCTGACAGGTCATTTACTGATGGTCACAGGCTGCTGGGTTGGGCCAGTATTGGCCGGTGCTTGCGCCAACAACAGCTGGCCGTCCTTGACTGGAATGCGCGGGCCCGGGTCGTAATCCAGACGCAACGAGCCAGTCGCATCACCCAGACGGTATTTCACGTCGTAACCCACCAACTTCTCTTCTGATTTCATGGTGGTTTTGCAACGCTGTTGGGTGGTGGTGTAGGTGTCGCCATCCTGCATGTTCTTCTGGATGCGGTTGCCAGCGTAGCCACCTGCCACGGCACCCGCAACTGTCGCGACTGTGTTGCCGCGACCGTTACCCACCTGGTGACCCAGCACGCCGCCGACCACGCCGCCGATCACGGTGCCCGCGATCTGGTTGTTGTCCTTCACGGCGCGGTGATGGGTGACGGTGACATCACGGCAGTTTTCCACAGGGGTCTTGACGGTTTCCTTGACTGGCAGTGCGCTGAGCACGTCTGCGTATTCGGGGCCCTTCATGTATTGATAGCCTGCCACCGCACCACCGCCGATTACACCAGCAGCCCCAACCAGTATCCCAATCATCATCGATTTGTTCATGATCTATCCCTTCGTCCAGTTGGCACAAGCTGTGTGCCTTTCATGGCTTGCATTATCCGCCATGTCACTGAATGACAAATGAATCAAAAGCCGAGGTCGGCAGGGGTTCGTTTCAGGCAGGTCTGGTACCGCCCATCGACACGCTTGGCAAACCATTCAGTAGTGAGCTTGCGGGTGATCTTGGGGCTGTTCAGGCGGATCTGCGGCATGGCTTCGCGCGGCAGCTTGTGTCCGGCTTTGCGCTCGGCCAGCTCGAATACGGCTCGGTACAACGCAGTCTGCTCGAATTGCAGGGTCTTTTCCTGCATCAAATCGCGCCGTATCTCCTGATCGGACAAGCCCAACTGCTCACCGAGGCTATGCAGCGCCAGCTCGGTTTCACTCAGGCTTGCGGCGGGCTTGCCCTGTTCATACCGTAATAGATCACCATCTTGCGATAACTTGTCACGTTGCAACCTGCCGATAGCTTGCTGGAAAGCCGCGTTGCGGCTGGAGAAGCGCCCTGCATTGTAGTCGGCAAAGCGATAGATCATGGCTGGGTAGTTGTTGCGGTAATGCAGCAAGATGGCAATGCCAAAATAGACACCACCACGCCTGGTAAACACCTCGTGGCGGATGCTGTCTTTGACTGTATAGGGGTAGGGCCATACACGGGCATGGCCCTCTGCGAATTCCACGCTGACCTGCATCGGCCCACCAGTGCGGATCGGGTTCTTCATCGGCATCGGCAACCCCAGCCTGGTGACTTCGCTCGCCATATCCTCGAACAATTGGTTCATCTGGGTTTCGGTTTTGAGGGCATCGATGCGTGCCTTGTAGCTGCGCCCATCCGGTGAGGTCTTCAGCATGGCGGCTTGTATGGCAAAACCCGGGATACCATATTTGGCGGCGCGTTCTTCCATCTGCTGCCAGACCATCTTGTCCAACCCAGGCACCACCGGATCACTCTGCCAAGTGGATTCCTGCTCGATTACGGCCAGGGCAGAGCAAAAATATGTTGGGGTATAGGGGATTTTCAATGCGGTGAAGGCGTTGAAAATATCATCAGCCCAGCCACCACGGTCTTTCATTTTGCTTGGCAGCAAGGCATGCAGCAGTGCTCGCCCTTGCTTTTCTTGCTCAGCGGTAGGTTGCTTGGGCGGAACCGGCGCCACCGGTGGCAGTGTCGCCACGGGTGGCAGCGGTGCTGGGGCCACATATGGGGCACTGCTGGCGGGCTCAGATGCCACCGGCGTCGTTGGTGCGGGAGCGGGTTGGGCCACGGGCGCAGGCATCACTTGCCCATCGACAATCGGCGCCGGTGTGCTGGGCGTGGTCGCGCAACCAGTCAGGATCATGGCGCTGGCGGCCCATGCCAGCAATTTGACGTTGAGTGTATGACGATACGGCATATCCACCAGCCCGATGACAAAGTGATTGCATTCGTGAAATGGTAAGGGCCTGCTACCAGTAGCAGGCCCCGAGTTCGGTTATCGGCTGTAACCGATCACACAGCGGCCAACAGCTCGGCAAAGGCTTGTTCGAACAGCTTCAGCCCTTCGTCTTGCAGCACGCGGCCCACTGCATTCAGGTCGATGCCAATGGCTGCGGCATCCGTGACCCACTGCTGGGCACGGTCTGGGTCGGCATCCAGCGTGCGGGCGGCCTGGCCATGATCTCGGAAGGCTGCCAGTGTCGCACCCGGCACGGTGTTGACTGTATCCGGCCCGATCAAAGTCTCGACATACAGCACATCGCTATAAGCGGGGTTTTTGGTACCGGTGCTGGCCCATAGCAGGGATTGCGGGCGAGCCCCTTGCTCATGCAGGGCTTTGAATGATCCCTGTGGGTCAAAGTGCTGACGCCAGGTCTGGTAAGCGACCTGCGCGGATGCCACGGCCAGCTTGCCTTTCAACTGCGCGGCGCTGTCGGGCAGCTGCGCGTCGATCTTGGTATCGACCCGGCTGATGAACACACTGGCGACCGAACGCAGGTGATCGACCGGCAAGCCAGCCGCCACGCGCGCCTGCAGGCCAGCGACATAGGCGGCGAAAACCTGCTCGACATGCTCGGGGGAGAACATCAGCGTCACATTGACATTGATGCCTGCTGCCAGTGTCTCGGTGATAGCTTGGCAGCCGGCTGCGGTGGCCGGGATCTTGATCATCACATTGGGCCGATCGATGGTCTGCCACAGTCGCTTGGCCGCCACCACCGTGCCCGCAGCATCGTGTGCGAGCGAAGGGGACACCTCAAAGCTGACATAGCCCATATCGCCTTGACTGGCTTGATAGAGTGGCAGAAAAGCATCGCAGGCGGCTTGGATATCAGGCAAGGCCAGGGCTTCAAAACGCGCCTCCGGGTCAGTCAGGCTGGCGGGCAAAGCCGCTTTGGCGTCGATATAGCGCGGGTCTTTCAAAATGGCTTGGCGGAAGATGGCGGGGTTGGAGGTCACTCCGGCCAGCCCATCTTCTCCGATCAACCTGTTCAGCTCGCCGGATTCAATCAAGCCACGAGACAGATCATCCAGCCAGATCTGTTGACCCAGTTCGCGAATAGCACGCACGCGGTTCATTGCTATGGTTCCTTCATACTAGATTGGGTAGATCGGGCGACAGTGGCAAGCGCAGCGCAGTGAGATGTACAGATTGGTATGCTGGCTTGAAGGCATGTGCACCCATTGCTTTCATGACACACTATCATAATCTGTTGCATTGCCGCATCTGGCTTGCCAGTGAAAACAACCGGGCCGCCAGCCTATGGGCTATGAAACCATCTCAACACAACCTAAACTGACACGAATCCGCTTGTTGCCTGACGGTAAAACACACTATGCGCCTTTTTCTAGCAGAAGATGATGAAATCCTGGCCGATGCCTTGAAGGCTGGCCTATCCCGTAAAGGCTTTGAGGTTGAGCACTGTGCAGACGGCGCAGAGGCTGAGCGCCTGCTGATCAACCGAGAATACGCTGCCGCCATACTGGATATCGGCCTGCCATCAGTGGATGGTTTGACCGTACTGCGGCGTGTGCGCATGTTGAAACCCACCGTACCGATTCTGTTGCTGACCGCGTTGGATGGCCTGGACAACCGCGTGGCCGGGCTGGACGCCGGGGCCGATGACTATTTGACCAAACCCTTTGAATTCATCGAGCTGGAAGCCAGACTCAGAGCCATTCTGCGGCGCAGCCACCTGTTGCCGCCTTCGGCCCAACAGCTGGGGCCATTGAAACTGGATCGCGCTGCACAACGCGCCTGGTGTGACAATGTGCCGCTGGACCTATCCGCCCGTGAGCTGGCCGTGCTGGATGTGTTGATCTCACAACGTGACCGAGTGGTGACCAAAGAGCAGATCGCGACCGAATTCGGCTCGGGCGCCAGCGAGGTGGGTGCCAATGCAGTCGAAGTGTATGTGCATCGCCTGCGCAAAAAACTGGAGCCCTACCAGGTCGGCATCCGAACTGTACGGGGGCTGGGTTACCTGCTGGAAGTCGAGCATGGGGAAGACTGAAGGCAGTCGATCTGCACCAGGCTTGTCACTACGCCGGCAGCTCTTGCTGTGGCTATTGGTGCCGCAGATCGTGCTGTGGTCAGCGGCCATTTATGTCGCGTACACCGTAGCCTTGCGGTACGCCAATATCGCCATCGACCAGGGCCTGTTCCAATCCACCCGCGCCCTGGCGAGGCAGGTCAAACCACTGGGCGATGGCCTGTTCATCGATTTCCCGCGTGCAGCGCAGCAAATCCTGGAGGAAGAGCCGGAAGATCGTGTGTTCTATATGGTGAGCACCCCGCCTGGCAGATTCATTCTGGGCAACGACAAGCTCCCTCAGCCCACGCACCTGCAAAACCCACAATACAACCATCCTTATTTCTATGATGGGATGTTGAATGGTCAAAAGATCAGGCTGGCGGCCCTGTTCATGTCAGTTGGCACCGCTGAGGCGCCCCAGACCTTGCTGGTGCAGGTCGCAAAAGGCATCACCCTGCGTAAACGCATGGCGCACGACATCCTGGTGGACACGGTACTGCCCCTATCGATCCTGATGCTGATGACCAGCCTATTGGTATGGGGCGGGGTCAGCCACGGCCTGTCGCCCTTGCGCCGCCTGCGCCGCTTGGTGGAGAACCGGACAGTGCTCGATCTGGCACCGATCGAGATCACCAGCGCACCTGCAGAGGTCCGATCGCTGGCCCGCGCACTGAATACCCTGATGGCCGCTGTCGCCCATAACATCAGCTATCAACGTCGATTCATCGCTGATGCCGCCCACCAGCTACGCACGCCATTGGCCGGGCTGAAATCGCAGACTGAGCTGGCGCTGAACGAAACCGACCCACACGCACTGAAGCAGCGCCTTCAGCACGTCCATACCAGCGCCTCACGCACTGTGCATATGGTCAACCAACTGCTGACATTGGCCCGCGCCGAGCCCGATCAACAAAACGCCATGCCCCGAGAGCCCCTGGATCTGACACGACTGGTGCGCGACCTGGCAGCAGAGCTGGCACCAAGAGTATTGAATCGCGGCCTGGAGCTGGAATGCTACGCCGATGTGCCGCCACAGATCATTTCCGGCAACTCGACCTTACTACGCGAAATGCTGACCAATCTGGTGGACAACGCCATCCGCTATGCGGGCAAAGGTTGTACCCTTACCCTGCGAGTGCTGGCCGGCTCAGATAGCACCACACTGGAGGTGGAAGACGACGGCCCCGGCATAGCCGACAGCGATAAAGAGAAGGTATTCGACCGCTTTTACCGGGTCAGCCAACAGATCGAAGGCTGCGGCTTGGGCTTGGCGATCGTCCGCGAAATTGCCAACCGCCACGCCGCCGACGTAGTGCTACGCGACGCCCAGCCACATGGCTTATTAGTCAGCATCCGCTTCCGGACAGACGCACATTAGATACTGTTGACATACCGCTGCTGGTATACAATGACGACAGTCATGCATCATATTGAATATAGCCGCCGAGACCACCATGAGCCGCTTTGTATACATCATCTATGGATTATTCGTGGTGCTGATCACCACAGTCATCAATGTATCAAATACCAATGACGGACGATCCACCAGGATCTGGGGCTCCGGTGGATCAGGCTGGTCGGGCAGCAGCAGCGGGCACAAATAATGAATGACCACGCCGCGCCCGCACTCGGCCAGCACCTGCTGGCCGATTTTCATGGCGTATCCGCAGCCCTATTGTCAGACCCAGCCGAGATCGAGGTGATGTTGTGTCAGGCCGCAGCTGCGGCAGCGGCCACCCCGATACACGCCCATTTCCATCACTTTGGGCCGGGGCTGGGAGTCACCGGCATGCTATTACTGCAAGAGTCCCATATCAGCATCCACACCTGGCCAGAGTCCGGCTTCGCCGCCATTGATATCTTCATGTGTGGCGACGCCCAGCCAGGACTCGCACTATCACACCTGCACAGTTGCCTTTCCCCACAATCCGTCACCCGCCATCAGCTACCACGTGGCTGAAGACCACGACACCATTGGGAAATCGATGGCAGCCGCCACGCCATTACGACTCCCACTGCCGACGGTGTAATTTTCGGAAGACGGCTGTGCCAATTAGAGCGGTTTGAAACCTGTTGTGCATATGGTTCGGCACTGTTGCACAAATCCGCCAGCGTTGCGACTTGGTAAGATAACACCATGACCAAGCCCGTTCCGAAACACTAGCAAACCACTCGCTGGAAAGCCTACGACCAGACCCTTATTCAGCGCGGCTTACAGCACGTTGTCCAGGTGGCAGCAGGCGCCATAGGGCAAGATTCCCGACCAGAAAAGCTCAGGCGCGCTGCATCTGCCGGTGGATGGCACAGGTATCAAGATGCTGGGCCGTCTGTACACGGTGGCGGTGGCGTGAATCCGTTTAGGAAACGCGAAACTTGCCCTGTCCAGGCTTTATTTAACTGAGCCCTTTAGTACTCAATCACACGCGCGTTGGCGCGTTCCGCCCGGCAGCGGATGACCAACGCGGCGATGGGGTCGTCCAACCGCCAAGTAGGGTATTCATAGGGCCGACCCTCACCCGTGCGGAACTCGCCCGCTGGCAGCAGCTGGATTTTGTTACCGCCAAGGGCAACCTTGGCGGTCAAGATGGCAATGACGGGGGGTGCTGTATTCATGCCGCCTATTGTGCGGGGCGGCTAATGTCCTGACTTGAGGGGGCGTGTCAGAGAATGGGTGACGATCAGGTTTCTGGCACCGCTACGGGGGTTACTGCAGCAGGCGGATCACCTCGTCGTACTTGGGCTCGTTGTACTTCGCCTTGGCCCGCAGGGCATAGTCGAGCGCACGATCACCGGTCGATGTCCGCATGGTTTTGTCGGCACCCAGTCGTAACAGCAATTTGACCGCTTCCACGTTGCCGGCCAACGCATCCATATGCAAGGCAGTCATACCATTGATCATTGGTGGCGCAGTTTGATAGGCAGGGTATTTAGCCGTATTGGTGGCATTGATATTGCCGCCCCTGTCGATAAAGCGGGTCAACAGTGCTTCTCGCAGTTCTGGGTCACTAGTGGGCGTAATGAATGCCGGCCATGCCGCAAGGTTTAGCTCCTGCATATCCTGCGCGGTGGGGCGTACATAGCGTAACCCCATGCGGCAATTCCACTGTTTAGGCTGATTTTGCGCCTCTGCGCAGGCAATCAAATAGACTATGTCAGTGGTGGCCAGCCAGTGCAGGTTCATTGCGAGACCACCAAGCGCGAGCACAGCCACACCCGTGCCGACTATCTTCCGAATGTTGGCCATTTCATCCCCACCGCACCGGCACAATGGTGTTTTTTGCGATGTGGAATGGGGAAAGTCGGTTGGCCGCCAGAATACCTTCGGCAAATTCGTCTATTTTGAGCCGATACTTATAGGCCAGCGCATGGCGTACAGTATCGTAGATTTCAGCATCCATCAGATTTTGCTGCTTGGTGTGTTTCCACCAATGCTTGGCAAATTTTTTAGCCAGCTTCTGCCCAAGTTTTTTCAAATTCATACTAGGCTTACGCTTCGCCAGCACGTCGGTTAACTTGTCCAAATACCCCATTGCATAACTCGCCTCAATGGCCGCCATCAGCATCTGCTGAGCAAAGCGACGCAAACCATTACCAGCGACCAAACCATCAATTTTGCTGGCCCGATCAGGCCAGAAGAATTTCAATACTTCCTTGGTTTCCTGCTCATCCAACACCAGATCATTATCCGACAACTCTGGAAATCCGACGATCACAGCGCCCATGTTATATCTGCCTTTTTATATTTATGCCAAATAAATATAGTAGGCTGCACGAGCATGGTGGTCAAGGTCGTGGCATAAGTAAGTTTGTCATGGCAGACGACGCTACTGGACAAATACGGACGGACGCAGACCGATAGTGGTGCCACCATTCAATTCTGTCCGACCATCAAGAATCTGTTTGGATTGGTGTTACAGCAGACGCGGTAGGTCAAGATTCCCGGCCAGAAAAGCTCAGGTGTGCTGCATCTGCTGGTGGATAGTACAGGCATCGAGATGCTAGGCAACGGCGAGTGGAAAACCAAGCCGCATGGCGCGGAATATCGCCAGCCATGGCACAAGGTGCATCTGGGCATCAATGCGGAAACCAAGATGCATGGCCTCAAACGGCAGGATGAAAAGGTGGTGGCCCGACGCTTCGATGGTCAAGTGGCGGAGCTGCAAGTGCGCGCCGCCCTCTTGAACCACTTCAGCATACTTGGCCACCCGTGCAAGGTACCTGTAGCGTAAATCCGTTTGGGAAATGGGAAGCTCGCTCTGTTCAAGATTTATTCTACAGAGCCCTTTGGCCTACCTTGCACGCTGGCACCGCAACATCACTTCCAGCTCACTCGTGAGAAATCATGTCTGCCGAATGGGTTGACCTGATAGCCGGTGATGCCTTGGCGAACCAGTACGCTGGCCACGGGGTGGGCCAGTGGCAGCCAGAGCGCCTGTTCGTGCACGATGCGCTGGGCAGCGTGGTACAGGCGGGTTCGCTGTTTGCTGTCCGAGGTGCGTTTGGCGTCAGCGATCAGCTTGTCCAGCTTTTCGTCACAGTAGCGGGCGAAGTTGGTGCCGGACTGCACGGCGGCGCAGCCGAATTGCGGGGTGTAGAAGTTGTCCGGGTCGCCATTGTCACCTGCCCAGCCCATGAACAGCAGGTCGTGTTCCCCGGCTTTGCCTCGTTTGATCAGCTCGCCCCATTCGATCACTTTGACCTCGGCCTTGATGCCGATCTTGGCCAGATCAGCCTGCAGCAGCTCCGCACCGGCCTTGGGGTTGGGGTTCAGCACGCTGCCGGTGGGTCGCACCCAGATGGTGGTGCTGAACCCATTGGCCAGACCTGCATCGGCCAGTAGCTTCCGCGCCTTGGCCAGATTCTGTGGATAGGGGGAGATTGTCTTGTCCACCCCCCAATTGGTGGCAGGCAGTGGCCCTGCTGCGCTTTGCCCGCTGTTGCCGAATACCATCGCCAGGTAGGCTTGCCGATCAAATGCGAGGTTGATGGCTTGTCTGACTTGTTGGTTGTCGAATGGCGGATGCTGGCTGTTCATGGCGACAAAGGCCGTCATGAAGGCGGGTGTCTCCAGCACTTGCAGTTGGGCCACTTGACGGGCTGCATCCACGTCTTGGGGTTTGGGTGAAATGGCGATCTGGCATTCGTTGGCTTTGAGTTTCTGCACCCGCACTGCTGAATCCGGGGTGATGGCGTAGATCAGCCGTTCCGCTTTGGGTGCGCCAGCGAAGTAGTGTGGGTTGGCGTCAAAGCGGATCACGCTGTCTTTATCGTGACGTTTGAAGACGAACGGCCCGGTGCCAATCGGCTTTTGGTTCAGTTGCTCGGGGGTGCCTGCTTTTTGCAGCTGTTCGGCGTACTCGGCTGAATAGATCGATGCGAAGCCCATGGTCAGTGAGGCCAGGAAGGTGGCCTCGGTGTAATTCAGCTCGAATCGGACTGTCTGTTGATCGATCTTGCGCACGGCTTTGATCAATTTGTCGAACTGCATGGAGCGTGCGTGCGGGTAGCCATTGGGTGCGGTCTTGAACCAAGGGTGCTCTGGATTCAGCATGCGTTCAAAGGTGAATACCACATCATCGGCAGTCAGCCCGCGCTTGGGTTTGAAATACTCCGTGGTGTGGAAGGCGACTTTGGGGCGCAAGGTGAAGGTGTAGGCCAATCCATCATCGCTCACCGACCATTTCTCAGCCAGCCCCGGCACGACCCGCCCGCTGGCCGCATCATATTCGACCAACCTGTTCATCAGCGGATCTGCCGAGGCATTGGTGGTCACCAGCGAGTTGTATTGCACGACATCGAACCCTTCCGGGCTGGCATCGGTACATACGGTCAAGGGCCTGGCCGTTGCCAACATGGGCAGCAGGATCAGTGGAATCAATAGCAGGCGCTGCATGGCAGGTCTCCTTATGTCATGTGGGCCGACAGCGTTGCCAAGCGGCAAGCCCTGGTCGGCATGGGGAAAGGGTATTCAATGAGAGGCAAGACTGACGTGGCCTAGCGCAGTGTGCCATAGCCCGGGCGGGTTGCGTCAATCGGGTGCAGTTTGCTCAGATGTTTTGCAGAGCCTGCCAGCTCAAGCCAAACTTCGCCAGGTACTTTCGCAGGCGGTCTGCATCATTTGGCTTATCTTTTTCAAGCCGCGATACGTTGAATAGCCAACGCCCCGCCTCAGACAAGGTTTTGCTTTGTCGGCAGACCCGAATGACGGCTTGCAACTGCATCCGATCAAATTGGTCGAGGGTTTCGGCAGCCTCTCCCAGTAGGCTGTCCAGCTCATCTGCCGGTGCCGCCAGCTGCCAGGTCTGGCGTAGCCTGCTGATCTCTTCGTTGACCACTGCATCGGTGATGCGGCCTGACTCAGCCAGTGTGGCCATGCGGGTGACACTGGCCGACAGCTCGCGGAAATTGCCCGTCCACAACGCATCGGCGGAGGTGGCAAAGCCCAGATATTGGCGCTTGGCTTCGGCGTGAAAGCGCACCCGCTCGCCTTGTTCACTGGCAAAACGTTCCAGTTCAAAGTCGAGGTTCGGTTCGATGTCTTGATGGCGGGCGGCCAAGCCGGGTATTTCATATGTCCACAGATTGATGCGGGCGTAGAGGTCTTCGCGGAATTTGCCCTCTGCTACCCAGCGCCGCAAATCGCGGTGCGTACCGGCGATCAGCTGGAAATCGCTGGTGACCTCCTTGTCGCTGCCAAAGGGGAAGAAGGTCTTTTCCTCAATCGCCTTCAACAACATGGCTTGCTCATCCAGCCCCAGCTCACCGATTTCGTCAAGAAACAACAAGCCGCCATCGGCACTTTTCAACAAACCCGCCCGATCTGTCTGGGCACCGGTGAATGCGCCTTTGACATGACCAAACAGCGTGGACATGGCGCTGTCGCCACGCAGCGTGGCGCAGTTCACCTCTACAAACCGACCTGTCAGCTGGTGGCGGTTTCGCTTCAGCTCGTACACCCGTTTTGCCAGGAATGACTTGCCCGCACCGGTCGGGCCGATCAACAACATCGGTGCGCGGGATCGCCCTGCAACCCGCTCGATCTGCTCGATCATTCCATTGAATTGGGGGTTGCGGGTGGCAATGCCAGACTTCAAAAACGATACCGTCGCTTGCTGCTCTTGCGCGAAGCGGGTGGCGATCTTGTGATAGCGGGAAAGATCCAGATCGATGATGGCATAGGTACCCACTCCATTTGGCGTTTCTTTGCGCCTCGGCGGCGAGGTCTGCACCAGCCGCGCGGGCAGGTAACGGGCCTCGGTCAGCAGAAACCAACAGATCTGCGCCACATGTGAGCCGGTGGTAATGTGGATCAGATAGTCCTCTTCATCCGGCCTGAATGGGTAGCTGCGTGCGAAGTCGTGCAGCAGCGCATAGACCTCTTCGAAATCCCACGGGTCTTTCAGCGTGATGCAATTGAGCCGGACTTCTGTCTCGGGCGAGATGGTTTCAATATCCGCCCCCACCCGGTGCGCCAGGAATTGGCTGCGTTCATCATGCAACAGCTCCAGACGATGCACGATCAGATCCTCTTGTTGACACAGGCCAACCGTGGGCCGCCATTTCTCCCAGCGCTGGCTACCTTTGCCGACATAATCCAATACCGAGCCGATGAAGCCGATCACTACGGTCTTTTTCATTTTATCCAAATTTATAAATTGCTATCTTTAAGTATAGTCATTTTATGATCTCGTTATCTGGCTCGTCTATTCCTGCATCGCTTCATTATTTTTTATCTTATTAAATATCAAATAGTTATTGAATTTTCGATTTCATGCCAGATGGCCTGGCACGCACATTGCAATGAGAGCGCCATCAACGACAAAACGATCACTTGCCGCAACCCGATGGCGGGGCGGATACAGACAGGAAGACATCATGGCGAATACTCACTTGTTTCAAACACAACGCGGCACAATGCAGCCTCGCCACACGACACTCAATGCGTCAGGCAGCATTGCTTATCAACTGAGCCCCCAGCACGCGCTGGCTCAATATGCCATCACCGGTTGCTTGAACAACACGTATTACGCCAATGCGGAGGCGCAGCTGGCCGAGGTGTTGCGGCTGACTGATGAAGTGGAGGCCGAGTTCATCGCCAAAGCAGCCATCTACTGTCGCGAAAAAGGTTATATGAAAGACATGCCTGCCCTGCTGGCAGCGGTATTGACAGTCAAAGGGCCACAGTATGTGGCGCCGGTGTTCAAGCGCGTCATCGACAATGGTCGGATGTTGCGTCAATTCGTACAGATTCTCCGTAGCGGTGCGGTGGGTCGTAAATCGCTGGGTACCCGCCCCAAGAAGCTGGTGCAAGCATGGCTGAATCAGGCAAGCGATGAGAAGTTGATGCAAGCTGCAGTGGGCAATACGCCAAGCCTGGCGGACGTGGTGAAGATGGTTCACCCCAAGCCAGATAGCCTGAGTCGCGAGGCTTTCTTCGCCTGGTTGATCGGTCGGCCTTATCAAACCGAGCACCTGCCGGCGATCGTGCAGCAGTTCGAGGCGTATAAAGCGGACAAGTCTGCCACCTTGCCCAATGTCCCTTTCCAGATGCTGACTGCACTGGCGCTGGGCCGTGAAGAATGGGCGCGTATTGCGGAACAAGGTGGTTGGCAGATGGTACGGATGAATCTGAATACCTTCGCCCGGCATGGCGTGTTCGACATCCCAGGTATGGCCGGGAAGATCGCAGCCAAGCTGGCCAACCCGGAGCTGGTCGCCAGGGCACGCGCCTTTCCATACCAACTGCTGGCAGCGTACAAGATGGCCGGTCAGACTGTGCCGGCCACGGTTCGCGAGGCACTGCAAGATGCCATGGAAGCCGCACTGGACAATGTGCCATCCCTGGCGGGCAATGTGGTTGTCTGTCCAGACGTGTCAGGCTCTATGCAATCGCCAGTAACGGGTTACCGGCAAGGTGCCACCACGGCTGTCCGCTGTATCGATGTCGCAGGTTTGATGGCCGCCGCCATCCTGCGCAAAAACCCCGCAGCCCGGGCGATGCCGTTTGAAGTGAAGGTGGTGGGCATCAAGCTGAATCCACGGGATTCCGTGATCACCAATGCCGAGAAGCTGGCCGCCATCGGCGGTGGTGGCACCAACTGCTCGGCCCCGCTGGCCAAGCTGAACCAGGAGAAAGCCTTGGTGGATACGGTGGTGATTGTCTCAGACAACGAATCCTGGGTGGATGACCGTCGCCACGGCGCAACGGAGACCATGCGTCAGTGGGCCTTGATCAAGCAACGCAACCCCCTGGCCAGACTGGTCTGTATCGATATCCAGCCTTATGCAACCACACAGGCACAAGAGCGCGATGATATTCTGAATATTGGCGGGTTTGGGGACGATGTGTTCAAGCTGATCGCCAGCTTTGCCGCTGGCCAGATGCAGCCTGGGCATTGGGTACAGCTGATTGAATCGGTCAGCTTGGACTGAAGGAGAGATAAGCCTGGGTGAATGGAAAACCACTCAGAGAAAATGAACCTGTTTGAAGAAGCAATGGCGAATGCCGCTTAAGACTCCATTTTTCCCAAATGCTTACGTCTTGGCATGACTTGTCGCCAACGCTTCACCCAGTTTAAGCGCGAATGCAACTGAGATTACATTCCAGCCAGAACTTGCGGGGTAACCCGTGCGGGTTCAAGTCCCGCCCAGCTGCTTGGCAGCTGGTGGCGAAATGGATAGACGCACAAGTAAGTATCTCAGCAAATTTTGTCGCGCATGATTCAACCAGCGAATGCTGAAGAAACTACATCGCTATGAACGACGTGGTCGCGGGTTCGAGTCCCGTCCGCTCCAGACCTGTGGGGTGGTAGCTCAGTGGCAGAGCACGCCTGCGCAAGCAGGACTGTTTCTTCAATTTTGTCGCTGGCCCCTTTATAGGGCGAATGCGAGTGGGAGTACAGCCACCCATTTGGCCTTGCGGGCCTGGCAGCCCGCACCGGAAACCCGGCGTGCCACGCTCGCTCTTTTTGTCGCCTTTTGGTTCAAGTTGTCTGGTCAATCAGACTACTCAAGATTAAAGCACGAATGCTTGCAGGACTACATTGGATTGAGCCGGTTCAAACCCGGCCCAGCCGTCAGGCTGTGAAGTCTTGTTTATCTTGTCGTGCGCCGTTTTTGGTGAATGCAGCCGAAACCACGCTCATTCACGGTCGTGACATCGGCCCGAAAACGTTTCGCTGAGTCGGAACAATAAAGCAACAGAATTGGTGGTACGAGACAGCCGAAAATGCTGTGCGATCCACCTCCATATATTGCAGGGCTTATTGATTGCCTGAATCACCATGCCACCCTGCATTTGAAGAAAGAAACAACGTGCAAAACAATTATCAAGTGATGAATCCAGCAGGTACCAAGCCCATCAAAATGTGGACAGAGGGAGTGCCTGTAGAAGACGATGCCCGTCAACAACTGATCAATACCGCCAAGATGCCGTTCATCTACAAATGGTTGGCGGTGATGCCTGACGTGCACTTGGGTAAAGGCTCCACCATCGGTAGCGTGATCCCGACCGTTGGAGCGATCATCCCCGCTGCGGTGGGGGTGGATATCGGTTGTGGCATGATGGCCGCCAAAACCACGCTGAATGCGCGTGATCTGCCGGATAACCTTGGCCCCTTACGTAGCGCGATCGAAAAAGCCGTGCCTCATGGTAAGACCATGGGTGCACGTGATAAAGGTGCATGGGATACGCCACCCGCACTGGTCGATGATATGTGGGCGACCTTGCAGCCAGGCTTCAAACGCATCACGGATCAATACCCGACTTTGAACAAAACGAATAACCACAAGCATCTCGGAACATTAGGAACCGGCAACCATTTCATCGAAGTATGCCTGGATGAAACCGATACCGTCTGGTTCATGCTGCATTCCGGTTCGCGTGGTGTGGGGAACGCCATCGGCAACTTGTTCATCGAGCTGGCTCGCGAAGACATGCGTAAATGGATGATCAACCTGCCAGATCGTGATCTGGCGTACTTTCCCGAGGGAACCGATCATTTCAATGACTACGTCGAGGCGGTGGAATGGGCGCAAGGCTATGCACGGCTGAATCGCGAAGTGATGATGCGTAACGTGATCACCGCTGCCCGTAAAGTGATCACCAAACCATTCGAGGCCGCTGTGGAAGCCGTGAACTGCCACCATAATTATGTGCAGCGCGAGCATCACTTCGGGCAGGATGTGCTGATCACCCGTAAAGGTGCGGTATCCGCTCAAAAAGGCCAGCTGGGTATCATCCCTGGATCAATGGGTGCGCGTTCCTATATCGTGCGTGGTAAGGGGAACGAAGAGGCGTTCTGTTCCTGCAGCCACGGAGCAGGCCGCACCATGTCCCGTACCGAGGCCAAGCGTCGCTTCACGGTCAACGACCAGGTTCGGGCCACAGAGGGCGTGGAATGTCGGAAAGACCGCGATGTGATTGATGAGATCCCGATGGCCTACAAAAATATCGATGATGTGATGCATGCACAGCGTGATCTGGTGGAGGTGGTGCATACTTTGAAACAAGTCGTGTGTGTGAAGGGGTAAATCATCATGACCATTCTCTCTGCTCATCCCATTGCACCAGCAGTACGCCAGCGCATCGAAGCCGAGTTGAGGCTGATCGAGGAACAGCATCATGTCCGCGTATTGTTTGCTTGTGAATCCGGCAGTCGCGGTTGGGGGTTCGCTTCGCCGGATAGCGATTACGATGTACGCTTTGTATACGTACATCAGCTGGACTGGTATCTACAGGTTGAACCACAGCGGGATGTGATCGAGCTGCCGATCAATGATGAGTTGGATATCAGTGGCTGGGAGCTACGCAAGGCATTGCAGTTGCTGCATCGTTCGAACCCGACACTGTTGGAATGGTTGTGTTCACCGGTCATCTATCGGGAGGAAATTGAAACGACGGCTCGATTACGCGAACTGGCAGACCAGTTTTACTTTCCGCTACGAGTCAGGCATCACTACCAAGCGATGGCTATCAAGAATAACCGGGAGCATCTGACGGGTGACCTTGTGAAACTCAAGAAATACCTATACGTGCTCCGGCCCATTCTGGCGATGAACTGGATCGATGCCGGGCTGGGCAAACCCCCGATGCGCTTTGCTGAGCTGGTCGAGGGCACGATCACCGAATCTGCGTTGCTGGATGAGATCAATGCGTTGCTCAAGGTCAAGATGCAAGCTGGGGAAGCGGCGTCTGGGCCTCGATGGCCGTTGATCCACGCATTCATCGACAAACACCTGCAAGGCGCGGAGCGTGATTTGGCCTACCGCAAACCAGCTGGTGACAGCCAGGCGCTGGATCGGTTATTGCAAGATGCCATTCTGGTGGGAAGACGTTGAGCCAAACTCAGCGCACAGGCAGGCCAGGGCCGACAACCTGTTCACTGGTATTTCTGGTAGATCGCTTCGATTTCGCCACTTTGCCTGAGCTTGGTCAGCGCGGCGTTGATGCGGCCCAATGCCGCTTTGTGCTTGGGTTGCATGCGCAGCATGACATCGGCTTCACCCACTACCAAGCCAACACGCCAGGGTGCGGCGGCAGGCCGATTGTGTAGCCAGTAGTCAGCAATCGAGCGATTCACCACGGCATAGTCGTAACGATTGGCAGCCAACTTGAGCAGCAATTGGAATTCGTCTGACGATTCATCACGGTTGAAATGCCGGTTGTTGAAACTGGCCTCCAGACCGGGGTAAACAAAACCACGTACCGTGCCAATCGTCGCGCCTGACAATTGGCTTAACGAGGTCGGCTTCAGCACGCCATTGCGGATCAATAGCACATCCGTCGTCCGCGCAAAGTGCACGCTGTAGATGGACTCGACATGTTGGCCATCCCGCCATGACGGATTCACGCCAGGCTCTATGTCGATCTGCCCCTGTTCGAACGCCCGCATGAGGCGCATGGCGGGGATATGGACATAGCGATAAGTATCGCCGGTCAGCGCATTCAATCTATCGAACAGGTCACGATAGATGCCTGCCAATTGACCACCTTGACTGAAGCTGAATGGCGGAATGTCCTTCTCGGGCAACCCGACGACAAAGTCTGTTGCATGGACATGACGGGGTATGGCTGCCATCAGCCCCACCAGCACGACAAAGGGCTGCACGAAACCAGTCAGCCTGGAAAATACACTATTGACCATGAGTTACCGATTGCGCATTGGTGCAAGACAAAATCTGGAAGATCGTGATTGTCAATTATCAATCACATCCGTATATAACTGATTAAAGGTGAATATTTAACTGAATAGCATCCGCATTCTAGCGAATCTAGCGTTGTTGTGGTTCAGGGAAACAACACGAAACGAATTTAAACGATGGATATGACAAATAAACCAGAAAATTGGATCGAACTGGACGGCTCGCAGGGCGAAGGTGGCGGGCAGGTGCTCCGCACCGCGCTGACCTTGTCGATGATCACCGGTATCCCCTTTCGCATTGATAAAATCCGCGCCCGTCGGAGCAAGCCTGGCTTGTTGCGCCAGCATCTGACCGCAGTCAATGCTGCGACCCAGATCTGTGACGCAGAAATCAGCGGGGCTGAAATGGGCTCCCATACACTGCAGTTCAGGCCTGGTCGCATCCAAGCTGGGACATATCATTTTGCAATCGGTACGGCGGGCAGCTGTACGCTGGTGCTGCAGACTGTTCTGCCGGCACTATGGTTTGCCGATGGTGACAGCCAACTGACTGTCAGCGGGGGCACGCACAACCCCATGGCACCACCGGCGGACTTTCTGATCGATGCTTGGCTACCTCTGATGCAAAGCATGGGTGTCTCGACACAACTTGAGCTGAAAAAGCATGGCTTTTTCCCGGCAGGAGGGGGCGAGATCAAAGCCCATGTCCACCCATGTCATGCGCTACAGCCACTGCACCTACCTGACCGGGGCAGCAGACGGGCGATCCACGCTACCGCCATCATCGCTGGCGTCCCATATCGCGTAGCGACGCGTGAGCTGGAGCAGGTCAAAGCACAGATCACCTGTGTCGATACCTGTACCCGGGACATCGGCGCTGCACAAGGCCCAGGCAATGCACTGTTGCTGCATGTACAACACGATCATCTGACCGAGGTATTCATGGCGTTGGGTGAAAAGGGTGTGACCGCAGAGCGAGTTGCGGATCAGGTTGCCAAAGAAGCCAAGCTTTACCTCGACAGCCACGCGAGTGTTGGTGAGTATTTGGCGGATCAGCTGGTCATGCCAATGGCACTGGCCGGTGGCGGCACCTTGACCACCCATGTCCGTTCCGATCATTTGGTCACCAACTTGGCGGTCATTGAGAAATTTCTGCCAGTACAGTGCGACATGACGCAACAAAGTGATGGGAACTGGCTGGTGAGTATCCGTTAGTAGGCGCCAGCCAGATGGGCGCACCTTTTCAGGCCGCATGCGCATGTACTCGTGCAACGGTCTGTGATTCGAGCCAGTCTGCGGTTTCAGCCCAGACGTGTTCAGGCGTGGCAGACTTGAAAAAACCAAAGTGGCCGAGTTTGGCGAGTTGCCAGTCAGCAGGCTGCCTGAAAACGACACTGGCTTGCTGCGGCCCAAAGCGAGCGGCCAGGGCGGTGACCGCCAATGGCGGGGCGTAGAACAGATCATCGCCAAATGAATACAGCCGGATCGGCCCGTGGAAGCGATGGAAATAGGTGGGCAAGGGCTGGTTGTGCTCATCGACAAAGTAATCGGGATGCTGGCACCAACGCGCCCACTCCAGGGCAATCCCCGCAGGCAGCGAAACACCGCCCATGGCAAAACCAGGCAGCTTACCAAACTGCTTCACCACCACCGGCATGGCCCATCTGAAGATACTTCTCATCTGCCACTGCCGTAACATCCCGGGCCAGTGGCGCCAGTACCCAATCTGCGACGCAATCGTCAATGCGGCAGAACATTGTGCGATGGCGGGTGACAGGCCGAGCAACTGGCCACCAATGGAGTGACCGATCACCGCCAGATGTTGGTGTTCGACCCTTGCCAGCAGCCAGCGCACAGCAGCATCAAAGTCATGCGCCCCCCAATCACGGATACGCAACCCAGCCAAATCGAAGCGATGATCCAGGCTGTCCCCGATGCCCCGATAGTCAAAGGTCAATACGGTTGCACCACGATGCGAGAGATACCTTGCAAATGCCTGATAGTAGCGGCGTGGCGCACCAGTTGCGCTATTGATGACAATTGCCAGGCCATTGGGCTTCGCCGGTGAAAAAAGACTGGCCGCCAAGCGATAACCATCAGCCGCCTCCAGGGTCAGGTTGTGCATGACGACACCTCACTTGCTTTCGGATATGAGTCGTGCGACCAGCCGCTGCGGGTGATGCCACATGCCAGTCATCAAACAATGCTGATCCGATTGTGTGGTGAACGAGAGGGAGGCGACAAACGATATTTTCCCGGCCATTCAGATGAATTTTCTTCACCTGATCGCCTTCACTACCCATCCTCAGGCAAAACAGACGAGGCCCGGTGGCCCATCATGACTTGCTTGAGCCAAGTAATAGCAATCTGCTCCGCAGCACTCAAACGATGCCCTTGTGGGTAGACCAGATAATAGCCAAAGCCCGTGGGCACCGGTTTGTGATCCAGCGATACCAACCGCTTGGACTGTAACATGGGCTCAATGAGCGGCAGCATACCCAATGCCACACCTGCCCCTTTCTCACAAGCGGTGATCAGCCCGAGATAGTTGTCAAAAACTGACCCTTGCAATGGCTTGGACCGGACTTGATGCCTCGCCTGATACCATCTCGCCCAGGCATCTGTCGGCAGCGCCGGGTGCAGAAGCGGGCCGGATTCCAATAATTGTGAAGGTGGACATTCATTCAACAGCCTGGGGGCGCAGACGGGTATCACATCGATCTGCATCAGGTGCTCGGCGTGCAGACCACGCCAACGGCCATTTCCCAGCCGCAACCCGATATTGATCTCACCCCGCCCAGGATCACGCGCTGCCTGCTCGGCCAGGATCACCAAGTCGATGTGTGGATTGGAATGCGCGAATTCCGACAGACGAGGGGTGATCAACTCGCTCCCGACAAACGGTGCCACCGACACCACAACCCGCTGGGTCAGCGGGTCACCACGCAACAGATCCGTTCCTAGCCGCAATTGCTCCAGCGAATCTTTGACAATGGCATAGTATTGATTTCCCGCATCGGTCAGGGCCAGTTTGCGATTCAGTCGATGAAACAATGTCACACCTAAAAACGTTTCCAATTCACGTATTTGGTGGCTGATTGCACTGGGTGTCAGGTGCAGCAGACCAGCCGCTTCCTTGAAAGAAAGCCGCTCAGCAGCCAGCTCGAATGCTTGAAGCTCTGCCAGCGGAGGTAACCGCCGCTTCATATTTCAACCCTCCTTCAGTAACACATCACCGTTCTGACATATCCAGAGGTGCTCCCGCACTCATCCGAATGTAATTGGCATAAAAAATAATGTTAAGTAGAATACTTTCCGCATGGTTGGAATCTGGCCCATATAGACAAGAAAACTCTTAACAAGCTCTTTATAAGCCTTTTTCTACCTGGCTCATGCAAAAATTCAGAAGAATAAAAAACATCAGGCCAATCAGCATCAGCCCAACCATGGCCCGAGGAAAAGAACGATCGAAAAATCGATTCAAGTCATTGTTTAACAATTGATTAATGTCGATTTGATCAGATTGAAATGTTGCCATGCCAATGTTATGAACCTTACTCAGATCATGTCTGCTGATTTGTTGCAAAAAATTTGGGGGGATGAATCGATGCTCGACTCAATCGCCCGCCCCTTTGCGTCAGCCCTGGCTGTTTCACTGGCACTTTTTTGTGGTGTGTCGTCTGCCAATGATGCGCTGCAACCTCCTCGTGGGGCAACCACACCCAGCCCCTATACACAAGCGATTGTCGGGACGGTCACGGCACCCGCGCCGCGCCTGGATTTCATAGATGAGACAACAAGCCGCGCCAGCCAACCCGATCACCGCTACCCAGTAGAAGCCGATGATCCCCTTTGCCGTCGGGATGAGCTTGCTAAAGCGCAGGGTCAAGCGCTGATCAAAAGCGTCAAGGGATCATCGATCAATTGCATGAACAGCCTGTTCCGCCTGGCTGGCCCGGATGCGCAGGTGGTCTTCGGCGAGCGCCAGATGATCACGGTCGCCAGCGAATTCCTCCGACTGGCCCAAGGCTATAAAGGCAACAATGATAGCCAGATCCACCAGATAGCCGTGTTCCTGCGGGCCGGGTACTACACGCAGTGGTACAACAGAGGCCAGATCGGTGGGTATAGCGATGCATTACGCCGTGCCATGCAACCCGCATTGGATGCTTTTTTCAGCAATCGTGCCGCCCGCGATGTTTCGCGTGAAAATGGCGCTGTGCTGGGCGAAGTGGTCACCCTGATCGACAGCGCATCGGAAAACGCTCGATTCCTGCCGCAGATGCTCGATCTATTGAACCGATTTGACGCAAGCTACGCCCGCCATGGGACGATGCAGAACGCGATCAATAACGTATTCATGGTGCTTTTCCATGGCCATCAACATGACGATTTCACGCAGCTGGTGAAACATGATCGTCGGTATGTTGATACCCTTTACAACTTTTATCGCCGCAACATCGACCTGCGCAATACGGACTCTGCTTTCATGCTCGCCAACGCGGTCAGGGAAATGAGTCGCTTCATGCAGCACAGCGAACGAAAGCCGCAAGTGCAACCACTGCTGCGTACCGTCTTTGGTGACAATGACATGGTCGGCGCAGGCTCGGATATCTGGTTGGCGGCGGCATCCAGTGCCGAATACTTTGACAAGGAAAACTGTAAATACTACGGCACTTGTGATTTCAGACAAACCCTGGCGCGTATTGCACTGCCCATGGCTCATCGATGCAGTCCGACAGTGACCATTCGCGCCCAGCGCATGACACCGGAGCAATTCGTATCTGCCTGCAAACAGATTGGTGCCAGGGAGTCGCAGTTCCACAGCAGCCTGTCTGGCAACGGTGATACCCCCCAGACCCCACCTGCAGCCAACGACCAGAACAAGCATCTGGAGGTGGTCGTGTTTGATGATTATCGACAGTATGCCCGTTATGGGCAGGCCATTTTCGGTATCGATACCCACAATGGCGGGATATATCTAGAGGGCCAGCCTGCCAACGCGGGCAATCAAGCACGGTTCATCAGCTATGCAGCCTCTTGGCTCAAGCCAGGATTCCAGATCTGGAATCTTGACCACGGATTTGCCCACTATCTGAATGGCCGCTTCAATATGGAGGGCGACTTCAACCAAGTCATGTCCCTGCCGACTGCGTGGTGGGTGGAGGGTTTCGCGGCATATTTTGTCCGGCAAAATGACTTTGATGAGGCTTTCGCAGCTGCTCGTAGGCCACTCCCCCCACTCAGTGGGATATTCAAGCTTTCCTACAACCCGGATGGCGCCAACCAACATGAGGCCTACCTGGCGGTTCGTTTCATGTTCGAGCGCCACCGTGATGATGTCGAGCGGATCATCGAACGGATGCGCACCGGTGACTACGCGGGCTACCTGGATTTGATCGAGAAAATCGGCTCTCGATACGATGCTGAGTTCCGCCACTGGCTGACCACTGCCCATTCCACCGCCATATTTGCCGATGCCAAGGCAGCCAAGCCCACCAAGAACACCGCTCCCACCATCAGCCCAATTGCCGCCCAGGTAATTCTTGCCAATCGCACCTCTGCGCCCATCCCATTCCTGATCGGGGACAAGGAAACCAACCCAGCCAAGCTCAAGCTTAACGTGCTGAGCAATGACACCAATCTGCTGCCCGTGTCCGGGCTGGTAGTGCAAGGCAACCGTGATCAGCGATACCTGACAATCACGCCCGCAGCTGGCAGGACAGGCCGAGCCATGGTGATTGTATCGGTGACAGATGGCGTGCTGTCGAGCACGATCACATTGCAAGTCACGGTGAAGCAGCATAGCGACTCGACCAATGGCCATTGTCCGTCCAATGCTGCTGAGCTGACGCATGGCTGTGTCCGTAAGC
Source organism: Chitinivorax tropicus (assembly GCF_014202905.1). Taxonomy (NCBI): domain Bacteria; kingdom Pseudomonadati; phylum Pseudomonadota; class Betaproteobacteria; genus Chitinivorax; species Chitinivorax tropicus. Next base: position 185,415 of record NZ_JACHHY010000002.1, read on the forward strand.
AATTGGATAACCAGCTCAACCCGTACTACTTCATTCAAGTGCCTGAGGACACCGCAACCTTGCGCCTCAGCACTTCGGGCGGGGCTGGCGATGTGGATCTGTATCTGCAAAATGCCAGTGGCTGGCCGACTGAGCAGCATTATCTGGCGAAATCGACGAGTGCCGGCAACAACGAGTCCATCGAGATACGACAGCCCGCGCCAGGGCGCTATCATGTCATGTTGAAAGCCCGCCAACCTTTCAGTGATGTATCGCTCTCGGCCACGCTTGAAGCAGATCAGGGCGGCAAACCGACTGAGGAATACGCGGAAAGCAAATGCCCGAAACGGCGGGACGAACTCTCCAATCTCTGCCTGCGCACTGGCCAAAGCGGCAGCATGGAGTACTATTGGATCTTAATGCCAGCTGGTTCAAAGCGTGTCATCGTCAGCACCAGCGGTGGCGTGGGGGATGTCGTGCTGTACGCCCATAGCAGCCCATGGCCGACCGAAACCAACCACTTGGCCATGTCTGCCCGAATCGGAAATCAGGAAACCGTGACGCTTGAAAACACCGGAAGCATGGAGCATTACTTGTATTTCACGGTGGTGGGCAAGCCGACCTTCCAGGGTTTGAATCTGCGGGCTCGCATCCTCAAGGATTGATCAAAACAAAAGAGCAGGTTGCCCTGCTCTGTCATTGCCATCAAGAAGAATCATCCCCTGATCGATTGCCCACCTTGTCGGCCAGATGACCTGCAAGATGGGGTAGCTTGGTTCCATGATCCACGCCATCATGACTTCGACGCGGATCATGGGATCAGGTGAAACGGCCCCAGATGGGGCCGCCCACCAGGGGCTTACTGGCCACCCCTCAGCGCGGATACTGCATTCAACAATGTGCCTTGTGGGTCATCGCCGTCCAGCGACCAAGTAAACGCACCACCCAGGTTTTGCTGGTTGATATAGTTCAGCTTGGTGCCGATCACAGTTGGGTCGTCATAGCTCCAGAACTCGTTCCCGTTGTACAACCACAACTGCTTGGTGACTGGGTGATAGAAACGGGAGCCGCTACGTGATTTGAGTACCTTATAGTCTTCGATACCCGCTTCATAGGTACCCGCCGCAGCGCCGCCTGCACTTTGGTAGAGCCCATTGCCATTGGGCCCGGCGGCCACACCGCGCCAGCCACGGCCATAGAATGGAATACCAACGTTCAGTTTGACCCTTGGCATACCAGCGTTCACCAACGCCTGCACGGCATCATTCACATTGTATGCAGCCTGATCGCCCGTGTTCGGCGCAGCGGGGTCGCGATACAGATGCGAATGGAACTGCGCTGGGCCGCTGGGAACCCATGCACCAAAGAAGTCATAGGTCATCACATTGACCCAGTCGAGGTACTTGCTGTACTCGCCTGGCTCGGTGTTGCGGATCTTATCGGCACCAGCCCCCACTGCAACGGTCAGGTAATAACGCCGTTTGTTCTTCGCCCCCAACTCATCCAGCTGCCTGCGGAACTCAGCCATCAACAAGGTGAAATTGCGCTTGTCGTTCGGATCGACGGAATTGTCGGCCAACCCGCCGCCTCCAGGGAATTCCCAATCGATATCGATACCATCGAAGATACCGCGTGCCACACCTTGGCCACCTGCTCCCTCTACCACGGGCAGGTTGCCTTTAAGGTAGATATCAATGCACGAAGCAACCATGGCTTGTCGGCCCGCAGCGGTCGCGGCAAATTTGCCGAAATTGCGAGACCAAGTCCACCCACCCAACGAGATCAACACCTTCAGATTGTTGTTCTTGAACTTGAGCTTACGCAGTTGGTTGAAATTACCACGCAGCTTATCCGACCATTGATCCCCCACGCCATCGACCGACTGATCTGCATTGAACGTTTTTTGGTAATCCGCTGCTGCATCTCCGCCATCGCCACTGCCGCTTTCTGTCCTGGTCACCATCCCACACTTCCCATCGGCATAGACATTGCCAAAGGCATAGTTGAGGAAGGTCAGCTTCTTGTAACCCCCGCTATCGACCAATTTGCGGACAGGGTAGCCACGGGCGTAGATCCCCCACTGAGTGAAATAGGCACCCACATGCTTGCCTACTGTCGGGGTTGGCTCTGGTGGCTCAGCTGGGCCACCACCACCACCCCCGCCGCCGCCATCATCCGTGCACTCGGACATGGGCCTCGTTTCCCAAGGGCCCCACTGGTTGGAGCCAGGAACCTCATTTTGAGACCACCATTTGGCTCGCCAGGCTTTGTTGTCATATTTGACGTATTCCCCGCCAACATAAGCTTTGGCAGCATCCCATGCGGAGCAACTGGCAGCTTGTGCCACTGATGACATCATCAGCAACCCCACTCCACCTGCCAATACACCCAGCGCAGATTGAACAACGTAACGCATATACATCTCCTCTTTATGTCCAGCTCTTTGAATGTCGCGCTTCTTGCCGGCCATGTTGCTCGACCGGCAATCGGCTCACGCTACGACCAACACACTGACTTTCCCGCAACCAGAAGGTTCAGGATGGACAGTTTTCTATTACTTCAGATACGGCAGATACGGTTGTTCGGCCCTGATGGCGTATGTCTTGCCATTCAAGGTGACGGTATAGTTGGCTGGCCCTGACAGCGGCAGGTAATACACAAAACTGATGTCCGTCGAGGCGCCCGCTGGCAGTGTTTTCCAATTCGGCAATTTGACCGATACCCGATTGAAATCCCCTTTCAAGCCGCCCACATTGTTGCCAGCATGGCCAACCTGGATGACGCTCAGACCGTAGCCAGACTGATCTTTGGCATTGGCTGGTGCGGCAGTCGCCAGATCGAACTGAAACTCAGTGCCGCCAGGGAACATGACGCTGGAGCGGTTGGTGATGCGTAAGGTAGGGTTGATCGGGTAATTGCTATCGCCCAGTTGATAGGACAACAGCTCGAAGCCAACATCGATCGCCGCATTGGGAATGGTGCGCGGGTTGCGCTTATTGCCATAGGGCGTGGCTGACGTGAAGGCATCTGCGAATGCGCGGGTCAGTTTGCTGCCCATGAAATACTCACCTCGTCCGCCGTTGCGGCTGGGATACCATTCATAGTCCCCGGCCAGCTCCCAGAACATGACACCACCCAGGTTGTTGCTGGCAATCCATTGCGCTTTCTTCTGTACGGATTGCTCATCTTCAGTGGACAGGAAAACCTGCTTTTGCGGGTTCCACAGCCAGGGCGCGACCAGCGTGTTGTCGTAATATCGGGTATAGGTGCCGGTCAGACGGTCTTCCGGGTCGGTATCAGGTGTCAGACCATATGCGCCGATATAACTGCCAGGCAGCCCTTTTTCCAGGTTCTTCGCATGCCACATCGGGTTGGAGCCCGCCCCCACCTCACGGCCCTGTTCATCATCGTCATGCCAGAGATTGTCGATGCCACGGGCACCATCTCCGCAGCTGGTCAACCCAGTAGGACAATTGCTGCCCACCGATCGGCCCCACAGGCCGTTGGTGCCCCCTGACACATTACGCCAACCACGGGTGTAATAAGGCACGCCAACATTGATCCGCCCGCCTTGCAACGCACCACGGAAATAGTGATAAGCCCAGTCGGTATTCAGATAGCCGATTCCACCGTACTGAGGTGTCGTGTAGACACTCCACCGTGCCAGCTCAGCGTCCTTACCATCGTCGAACAGTGCGGCGTTAGGCCCGACAAACTCATTCCAGGCGCCATGCAGGTCATAGCTCATGATGTTGACGTAATCGAGATACTGTAATGCCTGGAAATTCTCCATGCCACGTAACAGATAACCCGATGCCGGCGCAGCCACTGTCAACAGGTAATACTTGCCATCCTGCGCTCCGGCAGCATCCAGCTTTTCACGCAACGTCTTCATCAGCGCGTTGTAGCTGGCATTGAGCCCGGCTCGACGAGCATTGGCCACCACCCAATCCAGCGGGTTGCCCGCATCCCTCATCGAAGTGGGATACTCATAGTCGATATCGACACCATTGAAGCCGTACTGGCGCAAAAACGCCACGGCAGAATCCGCAAAGGTATTGATCCCGGCCTGATTGATCGAGCCATTGGCATGGGTGGTCATGCTGTAGAACCCACCACTGCTGACGCGCTTGCCATCCGCGCCAAAATAGCCGCCCGTTTCAGCCCAGCCCCCCACCGAGACCAGCGTTTTGACATGGGGGTATTGCTGCTTGAATTTATTGAGCAGGTTGAAATGGCCTTTGTAAGGTAGGTTGGGGTCCATCTCGGCCCCAGCCACCCCTGGCCATTGCATGCCGGTTGCCGCGTTGTTTGGGTCTGCGGCATTCCCGACCGAGAGCCGGTTGTTACCATCGACATGGGCAAACGCAAAATTGATATGCGTGACCTTGTCCCACGGAATATCTTTGACAAGATAGGCAGGTGCGCCATCCTTACCGGTACGCCAAGAGGTGAAATAGCCGATCACCCGACGCTTGGCGTTGCCCATCTTTTCACGCCCTTCCGTGTCATACACTTGGCAATAGGGCACATTCACATTCGGGTTGAAATACAAGCCATCAGGGCGACATAGCGCATGCCCCGTTGGTGGGGGCACCTGTGTCAGCGGGGGCTCACCACCGCCCCCATCTCCACACCCGCCAACCAAAGTCCAAGGCTCGCTGGCACCGGGGATATCCCCCCTGGTCCACCAGCGCGCCACATACTCCTTGCTCTGGTAGGACACACGATCTCCAACGGTGTAGACACTGTCGGCTTTCCAAACTGCAGGACAGGCGGCGACCTCTGACAACGCACGCACTGCCCCCTTTTGACCGGCATGGGCCGGCCAGGACGCGCCGATGGCAAGCAATGCTGCCGCCACCGCCACGCCTAATTGGCTGCGGTTCATCATTGAACATCCTCCATCGTTCCGCTTTGGCTGCGGGTTTTTTGGTTTTATTTCAGAAAATAATTTGATTACCACTTTCATACATGCTGTAACAGCATGTGGTTCATTCTTAATTGGTACCATTCTGGATTGCAAGTTGTATTATTCATCCGAAATTAGTTGAATGGCAAAATCACCTACATACATCAGGTTATTGCAAAAATTGGAATGTAAAAAAAACTAGATTGGTATTACTGAAAAGGGGAAGGTATGCAATTTTCGGGCCTGAAATGTAGTAAAACTGATCAAAAATTACATCAATTCATGCAGAAGGATAAACGGTGGAAACAGGCCCAGGTGGCTGTCAATATTGAATTGCGGAGAATAAGTCTGGATAAGGATTACAGCGATACCACGACAATTCCACGTAGTGGGTGGCCCAGTAAAAAAACAGGCCTCTTCCGAGGGAAGAGACCTGTGTTGATGAAGGAATTGGCCTGCAAGTGGTGATATGACAATCGCCACATCCATTCAATCATTCGGCTCAGTTTACAAACGGCTTCTCACGCCGTCGCGATTTTATCCGTCACGATGCCAGGCTCGTCATCATCGGTGTCCATCGCCAAGCCGTCCTGTAGGCGCGATGTCTGGAGTATCGACCGGATCGCCTCATCCAACCGTACCAGTGCCCCGGCCTTGTCCACCCACCAGTCCGTTGACCAGACGCGCAGCAATTGCCAGCCCAGGTCTTTCAGAATGGCCGCGCGGACTTTGTCGCGATCACGCGCCGTGGCTGCGCTGTGATAGGTTGCGCCATCACATTCGATACCGACCAGATAATCGCCGGGCCGATCCGGGTGCACAATCGCCAGATCGATGCGGAATCTCGACACGCCAATCTGCGGTACCACCTGCCAACCTCGTTCACGTAACGCATTCGCCACAGCTTCCTCAAATGGCGAGTCATAGCTGCCCACCGATCCGCGCACTTGCTCTGCCAGCGCACGGGGGCCGCGTTGGGCGAACTCCAGAAAGTGCTTCAGATCGTGCACAGCTCGTGCGCTGGTGCGGTGGAGATCGATCATGTACGGGTCAAATGAAGTGAACACGAGCAGCTCTCGGCGCGCACGGGTGATGGCGACATTCAGCCGGCGCCAGCCGCCTTCCCGATTCAAGGGGCCAAAGTTCATTGACATGACAGGTGCGCCTGGCTCGGTCGGGCCATAACCAACGCCCAGCAGAATCACATCCCGCTCATCGCCTTGTACTTTTTCAAGGCTTTTGACAACAACCGGCTCAGTGGTGGCGTCACCAAAGAAGCGCTCCAGCTCCGGCTGCTGCTGCCTGGCCTTATCCAGCAGATTTTCAACCAGAGCACACTGCTCCTCATTCAAGGTGACAATGCCGATGCTGTAGCCAGCCCGCACGAAAGCTGGATCAGTCAGGCGCTTGACGACTTCGTCCGCCATGGCTTTGGCTTCGATAGCGTTGGTGCGCCCTTTGCCTTTCGCATATACGCCCTCGACACGATGCCACTCCACCGCACTGTGACGGGTGACCGATGCCGGGAAGGTGATCAGTTGATTGTCGTAATAGCGATGGTTGGAGAACGCGATCAGGCTTTCATGTCGGCTCCGGTAATGCCAGGTCAGGCTATGGCGGGGGATGCCTGCCGCCAGGCATTGGTCGAGAATGCTTTCCAGGTCAGCGGCGGTCTCTTCCTCATCGTTGCTGTTGCGGCTGAAAAAGCTGGTGGGGGGCATCTGGCGGGGGTCGCCCGCCACCACGACCTGTGCGCCTCTGGCGATTGCGCCGATGGCATCCCATGGCGCAATCTGTGACGCTTCATCAAAGATCACCAGGTCAAACAGCGTTTGATTGGGCGGCAGATACTGCGCGATCGACAGCGGGCTCATCAACATACAGGGTGCCAGGCGCGGCAGGGCTTCGCCCATTTCGCTGGCCAGTTGGCGGATTGGTTTGTGACGCCGCTGTTTCTGCAATTCATGTTTCAGCACGGCAAAACCATCTTGCTTGCTGACCTCGGCACGCGCCGGTATCTGCCCACACAGCCGGGCGCGGGTGTAGCGCACGGCCAACTGCGACAACCGATCATCCAGCTTGCGATAGGTGTCGATATCGTGCATATGCTCCAGTGCGACAAACTGCCGCAACATCGGGTCAGCATCTATTCGGTTGGCCGCAAACCAGCGCGCATAGCTGATTTCGAATGCGTCTTCCAGCTCGCGACCACTCAACAGGCCTTGCTCCAAAGCGGTCAGCAGGGGTTGCAAACCCAGCGAGAGCGCTTCCTGACGGGCACGTTGCCAGTCACACCAGGCCTTGAGCTGGCCAGCATGCTGGTGGATCGTCAGTGCCACCTCATGCATGGCTCGCCAGTCTTGCGATAACGCTGGTGCGAGCGCCGCCTGCGTGATGAATTGTTGCGCCTTGTCCTGACAATCACGCCATGTCTGCTCCAGTTGGTTGGCAGTTGTGGCGATGGCTGCACCGGGGGCCAGCAAAGCGTTCGCATCGATGATCACCCGGCTCAACGACTGCCGCAGACTCATCAGCTGCTCCGGTGTGGTGGACATCTGACGCATCATCTGGCGAATCGTCTCGGCCATCTCGATGGATTGCTTCAGTCTGGTCAGGTCGCTGTTGGTTGTGTCCCAGCCAGACACCCCAGCCAGCTTGGGGCTCATGGCATCCAAGGTATTCATGCAGGATACCAGCTGCCGTAGGATCGGCAGATCACGGGCCAAGTCCGGCAGGGCGGGTAACGCGAGTTGCGCCATCAGGCGTTGTGCCAGTTTCTTCTTGGCCCAATCGGCCAAGAACCAGAATCTGCCCGAGGCGGTCGCCCAGTCGCGTTCCAATTGGGCCAGATCGATGCGTCGCCAAGCGTCAGCCGGATAACGGACAGACAAGGTCTGACTGAGCTGTTGGTAGCTGGCCAGCTGCGTCAGTGCAGTCTGCGCGACCTCCAGTGTGGCCACGGCATCACTGGAAAATGCCACGCTCAGGTTCAAGCCATGGGCCTTGGGCAACCACTGCCCAAGCCGTACCAGTTGTTCCACTGCTACGGGTTGCATCGGTACCGGTGGCAGGTGCAATTGATCAACCAGCTGTTTCACCAACTGCTGAAGTTGCGCCAGCGCAGTCAACAACGCTGGTGCCGCCAGGCAGACAGTCTGTTGCCAGGCATTCGACCATTCTGTGCGAGTCAGGCGTTGCAGGCCGGGCGCACGGGTTGCCAGCACGCCCGCGTTCAGCGCCAGCCGCCGCACGGCCTCACGCAAGCGCTGCCAGGTCGGTTCATCGTGGACATGGTCGGCGGGCCATTGCAGAACAGGCAGGCCAGGTCGATCGTCTCGAATCACCCGACCGATGGCTTGAAAGATCGTCCAGCCATTGGGCCAGGGCTCATGTAGCCGTTGGATGAAGGAATTCAGGCGGGCCTGTAGCCGTTGCACCTCTGCCGCCTCTTTGGCCCATGCCTCGTCAGACAGGCTGTCTCGCGCATCCCAGGCCCGATCCAGCTGTTTGAGCACCTCGGTTTTCGAGGCCTTGCTGGAGTGCAGCTCCAGGCAGAACTCGCCCAGCCCCTTTTCCGCCAAGCGGCGGTAGACCACATTCAGCGCAGCCATCTTCTCGGCCACGAACAGCACTCGCCGCCCCAACGCCAGGTTGTGCGCAATCATGTTGGCGATGGTTTGTGACTTACCTGTGCCGGGTGGGCCATCCAGCACGAAGTTGTGCCCTTGGGCCGAGGCAACGATGGCTGCCAACTGAGAAGAATCCGTCGGTAATGGGGTGAATAACTGCTCAGGGGCGATGGTTTCATCTAGGCGATGGGCATTGGGAAACCCGCCATGTGTGGGGTAGGCGACCCCATTGCCATGGATGAGGTGATTCACTACCGGGTTGCCGATCAATTGATCAGCGCGATCCACCAGATCTTTCCACATCAGATATTTAGCGAACGAGAAGGTGCCCAGCGCCAGATCGGTCACCACCTCAAAACCCGGTAGATCCTGCACGGCGCGGCGGATGATATGCCATACACCTTCCACATCCACCCCACTTTCATCGCGCGGCAGCTCACCCTCCAGGCCAGCGATGTTCAGCTCGAAGTCGTGCCGCAACAGCTCCAACAGGGTGAGGTTGAAGCGGGGTTCGTCCTCGCCCAAGGTCATCACCACACCAGACAGCGCACTCTTCCGCTCCAGCTTGACCGGTAGCAAGATCAACGGTGCCCGATAGATCCGGCTGTCACCATGTTTGTGCCAATTCAAGAAACCCAACGCCAGAAACAGCGTGTTGGCCCCCCCCTCATCCAGATCGCTCTTGGCTTTGCGGTACAAATCCACCAATAACGCATCCAGCTTGTCCGCCGCCAGTGGAGACAGCACTTCTGCACGGCCCAAGGCGGCTTTGGCCAGTTGCGCCTGCAAATCGGTTTGATGCTGCTGGTGGTATAGAGCTGCATTCCGGCCTGCCAAATCCAGCTCGGGCAGCGGGACGATCTTGACCCGCTTGCCAGCTGACAGCAGGTCTTCCAGCTGGGTGGGCGCCGGACATAGCAGCGGCACTGCCTTACTGCTTTCGGGCAGGTGCAGCAATCGGTTGCGGGCTGTCAGATCCAGCAGTTTACGCTGCCACATTGCCAATTTGTCCAGTGGGCCGGCGGCCATGCCCGACTCCTCCGAATCAAATGCGGGCAGTCGTGGGGCGGGCTCCAGTGGCCGATGCTGTACAGACTCACCCCCCATGGCAGATGGGGCTGTGACCACGACCGGCAGTGGCAGAATCCGCTGCATACGCGCCCGACGGATATCCAAAGCCATCACGAATGCGTCGTCGTCTTGCAAGGTGTGCGAAGCAGCCCGGATCGCCTGGCTGAATAACGGCGGGTTTGCTTCCATCACCAGGGTGGTTTCAAAAACGATCAGGTCTTGCAGATCGATCCGCTTGCGTACCGTAGCGGCATCATCGATCAACAGATGAGGGAATTCCTGGGGCTGCAGCCAGGCACCAGCCATGGCATGCCCCCGGGTCAGCACCAGTACGGGGTTCAAGCCAGCCTGCTCCAGTGCCGCCGCAAACAACAGCGCACTATCGAGACAGGTCGCCACGCGGTGCTCCAGTACATTCCCAGGGGGGCGCACCTTTTGCCCGCCATACTCAAAGCTGGCTGGCGGCAGCACCGACCGGATCGATTGCTGGCAAAGAGCAGACCAGATCGCTGCAGCAATTTCCCATACCCGCTGACGTTCGCCACGTTGATAGCCCTCGATTGCATCGGGCTGGCCAGAGCGGCGCAACACATCCGATGTCTGCCGTAGTACACCATCCACCGCCGGATCATTAGGCATGACAAAGGCCGCCAGCAATCCAGGCATCGATTCCGATCCACCCCACTCGTACTTGGCCAACACCTGTGTCGAAACAGAGGCCGAGGCCAGCAACTGATCACCCTGCCGCAGTTGAATGATCACCTGTCCGCTGACCGCCTCGGTGAGCGAGGACAGCAAGGTTGCATCCAGCATCAAGTTCCGATCAGTGATCGTGAGGGTCACGCCTGGGTTCAGGCGGTCGATCTGCCATGTCTTACGGACGAGAAATGATGGTGAGGCCGTCAAGGTCAGCACCAGATCATTCAGCTGCGTATCACCCAGATGAACCAGCTCCAATTCACGTAAAACTGGTACAGAATGTTGATGGGAGGCAAAGCCGATCTTTTCGGCAATGCTGCAACGAATGTGAACCGTCATGCTCGTTCCTTGTCCGTGACGCTATGATGAAACGGGTTATTTTCAACCGACCTGGATGAACCCAAACAGACCATGGTTTTTCCAGTCACAGGATTGTAACGATTGTTGACTGTATAAACACCTGTAAATCGTTTACTGATGAGGCTTCCCAGGCATTTTCCGTGCTGCGGGCACACAATGAGGTGAAAACATGCTGTACAAATTCAAATCCACACGCTGTGGCGAGGTGCTGATGCTAGGCCAGCATGCCCAGCCTTTGCTGAATCTGTTGGGAAAAAATGGTGAGGACAGACAAGGAATTTTTACTGTGGAGCAATTACCGAAAGCCATTTCCACACTGAAAACAGCCATGCACACTGACAAAGGCCAATCTGCAACACAAGCTGATGATGCGGAAGAGCAGAACGAGGCGCAGGAAGAAATACGGCAGATGGCAGTGAGCCTGCACCAACGCGCCTTCCCTTTGTTGGATCTACTGGAACGCTCATTGGCAGAGGACGCCCCTGTCACATGGGGGGCTTAGATTGTGTCAGCACGACCGACCATCAACCCACTCTGCTATATCTGACCCCCAACAACACGCAGGTCAGCAGGCAGAACAGGGCGCCAGCCAGAAAGGTCGCGACCGGGCCATAGGCATCCCACAGCCCACCCGCCACCACGCTGGATACCAGCATGGCGACCCCACTGCTCAGGTTGAACAAGCCAAAGGCCGTGCCACGCAATGTGGTGGGCGCGGCATCTGCCACCATACGCGCCAGCACGCCCTGGGTCATGCCCATATGCACGCCCCACAACACCACGCCCGCCAGCACGGCCAGCCAGTGGGTGCCCCAGGCCAATACCAGATCAGCCACCATCAGCATCACCATGCCACCAAGCAGGATCTGTGCGGGGCTGCGGGTATCGGACCATTTGCCGAATGGATAGGCGGTGAGTGCATACACCAGATTCATCGCAACCATGACCAAGGGTACCCACATCAGGGCTACGCCACTTTGCTGTGCACGCAACACCAGAAATGCCTCACTGAACCGCGCCAGGGTGAAGACTCCCCCCAACGCGACCACCCACCAATAATCCCGCCCCAGCAGCATGAGATTGGCCCGGCTGATAGGGTGGCCATTACTTTGCCTTCCAACGGCGATCGGTTCGCGGATACCGATCAGCAATAAGCCGACAGCCAATGCACCTGGGATGACCGCCACCCAAAATATGGCCCGCACATCGCTCGTCCACCCCCACAACAAGCCCACCGCCAATAACGGCCCCAAAAAGGCACCCACCGTGTCGAGTGATTGTCGCAAACCAAATGCTGCCCCGCGCTGTGCGGCAGGCACCATGTCAGTCAACATGGCATCACGTGGTGCGCCGCGAATGCCTTTACCGATACGATCCACTACCCGCGCCGTCAACACCAGCCCGGCGCCATTCGCCAATGCAAATAGAGGTTTGGTCAGGGCGCCCATTGCGTAGCCCAATGCCGCCAGCCCCTTGCGCTTTCCCCAATAATCACTGAGTGCGCCAGAAAAGACTTTCACCATCAAGGCCGTGGCTTCTGCCAGCCCCTCAATCAGCCCGACCATCAGCAGGCTCATGCCCAGCGTCGAAACCATGAACATCGGCAGCAGGCTGTGGATCATCTCGGACGAGACATCCATCAACAAGCTGACGCCACCCAGCACCCAGACACCCATCGGCAGACGGGTCTGTTGAGACGGCGTGATGGACATGCTGGCTCCTGTCTATCGGGTCGTGGGGCTATAAGCCTACCGGCTGCTCGCCATCACAATCAAGCCACCTCACGGCCTTCCAGACGCTATCGGCGTGATTATATGGCTCACGCCGAAGCAAATGGCATGGCGCTTTCAGGACAACCTAATAGCCAGACTGCGTATCTGGATTACCAATCGGTTTACGGATCATCCGTTTTGGAATGAAAACAGTCGTTTTGGAGAAAGGCCACGCCCAGCTTGGCTTGCCGGTTGTGTTTTCGACCCTGTGTTTAGGCCGCAATAAGAAGGGCGTATCAGCGATCGAGGCCGTGTCGGGTAAACCATGCCCCACCTCGGGCAAAGGACGGGCAAACAGATTATCCAGCTCTCGATGACCCTGGGTCAAGACAGGAATCAGACGATTGCCTGCTTTGAACAGATCAAAGCTGGATCGGGCTGAAATGACCTTTTGGATGAAACTCAGCCACTCCATCCACACCCGACGGTATAGGCTACCGGCTTGCTCACCAGGTGGTTTTGAAACGCACTGTCCATCCATCATATAACCATATTGCTCTACCCACTGCGCAGTGCGGTTGGCGAGCCGGTCGAAGTGGGTTGCTTCCAGCCATTTCCGCAGCGTTGTCCTGGCTGATTCCGACAAACGCTTGTCTTGAATCAGATACCCAAGCGCTTCATAGAGGTGGGCGGCATGGTCGCGGGGCGCTTTGTCGGCATTGCGCTGCAGAAGAGAAGGTAGCAGTTGCCAACGTTGATCATGCAACCGGTTCAATCGTTCCTTTCCTGTCATGATATCCCCCCACTGATGGCATATATTTCCACATTTTAAGACAATGACATGAACAAAAAATGAATGGGCAGGATGAAAAAAAACACGGTGGAGCGTTAGGCCCACCGTGTCAAAAGAGACGTGTACTCGCCAAGCAAAGCAGCCGCAGAAAGAGAGAGTGGGAGATACACCTGCCGGACTTGGTTTGTACGAATCAGAGTCACAATGCTCCTATCACACGTCCCTGACGGCTTTCTGCTTTACACAATTCTCGCTGTCGTTCCAATCAGCCACTTGCTGGCTGGCCACCATATGTCGCTGTGGCATGGCAACCCAATCGTTGAAACCATTCATTGAATAATCAACTGTAGACAACATACCTAGAAACAGTGCCACGGTCAGTACGCTTGCCAAAGAAAACTGTACCACCGGATTGATTTTTGCAAATTGAGCTGTACGCATTTCAATCTCCTGATCATGAATTAGCTGTTCAATTGCGTGGCTTTCACGCAGTTCGTATTTCAGTGTTTGCAGTGTAGCGCAAGGTATCTTGCGGCGCAAGATACCTTGCCAAAAAAAATACCTATCGTATGCAAGATACCTTGTGATGTAATCAATCACCATCCAGTCCTTGCCACGCAGGCATAAAAAAACCCGGCATCGCCGGGTTGATTGCAAGCAAGCGTCGATCAGCGCTTGGCCAGCATCTGCTGCAATTCACCTGAATCGAACAGCTCGCGCATGATGTCAGAGCCGCCAACGAATTCGCCATTGATGTAGAGCTGGGGAATGGTCGGCCAGTTGGAAAACTCCTTGATTCCCTGGCGAATTTCAGGATTTTCCAATACATTGACGGACAGATAACTGGTCACGCCACAGGCTTTCAGAATGCCTGCCGCATTGGCTGAAAAACCACATTGCGGGAATGTCGGGGTGCCCTTCATATACAACACGACCGGGTTGCTGCTGACTTGCTCTTGAATGACGGCCTGAATATCCATATCGATTTCCTGTCAAATAACCCAACAAATTACTCGGGAATTGTATCGCCAAATCCTGATCCAGGCAATTGGCCGAGTGTCACACGATCAATCCCTGCAAGATCTTGCAAGGTATTGATTTTAATGAATCCATATTGCTGCAACAGATGTCGCACCGCCTGACCTTGATCATAGCCATGCTCGAACAGCAGCCAACCGTCAGGTTTCAGGCGATCGACTGCCCCTTGGGTGATGGTGCGGATGCAGGCCAAGCCATCGGCGTGGTCGGTCAGTGCCGAGATCGGCTCGAAACGCAGATCCCCCCGCGCCAGGTGCGGATCTTCTGCCACGATATAGGGCGGGTTGGAGACAATCACATCAAATAGTCGATTGCCTGGCAATGCCTGATACCAATCACTCAAGCAACAGGTGACATTGGCGGGCGCATGCTGATTGGCATTCTGCTGGGCCACCGCCAATGCGGGTGCCGAGGCATCCACCGCTGTGACGAGCGCTCTGGGGCGGTGATGTGCGATGGTGACGGCAATGATTCCACTACCGGTGCCGAGATCCAACACCGTCGCCGCTGTCTCTGCTGGTATCCGCGCCAGGGCTTCATCAACCAGCAGTTCCGTTTCTGGCCTGGGGATCAGTACGGCGGGGTTGACGGCGAATTCCAGACTATAGAATTCCCGCGTTCCGACAATATAAGCAACCGGCTCACCTTGTTGGCGTCGTTTGATGGCGGGGCTGACACGCTCGATTTCATCTGACGGCATGGCATCCCGCTGGCGAGCCGCCAGCCAGGCGGGGCTGACACCCAGTGCATGACAGATCAGCGCTCTGGCATCAACAGGTTCCAGCCCTGTTGCATTGAGAAATTCACGATAGGTAGGCAAGGTGGATGGATTCAAGAAGTTGTCTATATAGAGAAAATCCGTAGCCAGGTGGACAGTTTCACATATTCGACTGTACCGGTCTGCTGACCACTCAACTGTATCTTATTCCAATCCTTGATAATCACGATACTTTACTGTGTCATAGCAGCAGGAGTTCACCACTCATTTTGCAAAAATGGGAGCTGTTTACAAAATGGCTGAGGCAAATGGGCAAGTACGGACATTTTGTAAATACCTTCTTTAGGACAGGACGTCGTCATGGACACAATTCAACGCTCTGAGCTGCTTTACCAACGCCTGGCCGACGAGCTGATGGCGTCCATCCGGCACGGCATTCTCAAACCAGGGGAACGGCTGCCATCCATCCGGCAGATCGCCAAGCAACGTGAATTGAGCATTTCAACGGTCACGCTTGCGTTGCGCACGCTGGAGAACAAAGGCTTGGTCGAGGCCAAGCCTCAATCTGGCTACTTTGTCCGTAAACAGTCTATTCTGACACCCTCTGCGCCGGTGACGGCGCATATTCCGCCTTCGAATTTCATGGGTGTGAATGCCGTGGTAGCCAAGGTACGGGAATCGTGCCAGAACCCGCCGATGGAGCCGCTGACCTCAGCCAACCCAAGCCCAGAGCTCTATCCGACGGATAAGCTGATGAAGATACTGGCAAGGCAGGCCCGGAACGCCCGCCCGGAGTGCTCTGCCAATGGTCGGCTGCGTGGCAGCCGAACCTTGCGTCGGCAGATCGCCAGACGGTATCTGGACTTGGGATTCTCTGCCACTGAGGACGATATCCTGCTGGCCCATGGTTGTATGGAGGGATTGAATCTGGCGCTACGGGCGGTTGCCAAACCCGGTGACACCATCGCAGTCGAATCGCCCACCTACTTTGTGATGCTGCAGCTGATCGAAACCTTGGGCATGAAGGCGCTGGAAATCCCCACCGATCCGCACCACGGTATTTCATTGGAAGCGCTGGAGCTGGCCACACGCGACCATGCGGTGCAGGCATTGTTCATTGTGCCCAATGCCAGCAACCCATTGGGCGTGACGCTGAGCCCGGAGCGCAAGCGCCAACTGGTTGAGCTGATGGCGGCCAGACAGGTGCCGATCATCGAGGACGACGTCTTTGGTGACCTGCATTTCAGCGGCCCCCGCCCTCTGCCGCTCAGGGCTTATGATCAAGACGGGAACGTCATTCTGGTCAGCTCATTCAGCAAGACGGTGTCACCCGGCTTTTCAGACGGCTGGATCATGCCTGGGCGATATCGGCCTCAAATCGAGCAGCTGAAGCTGCTCAACAGCGGGGTGATGCCCAATGTACTTCAGCACACATTGGCGGAGTTTCTGGAAACCGGTGGTTATGAACATCATCTGCGCCAGCTACGTCGCTCATTGGCGCAGCAAGTAGCTGATATGAGCGAGCTGGTGCTGCGCCATTTCCCCAGCGGCACCCGTATTTCACAACCAGCAGGTGGATGTGTGCTGTGGGTAGAGCTGCCAGATGAGTTGGATACCTTATCCCTGCACGAGCGCGCCGCGCGGGAGCATATCAGCTTTGCGCCGGGGCCGATCTTCTCGCCAACCGGGCGCTACCAGCACTGTCTACGCTTGTCCTGTGGGTTTCCGGTCACCACTGGCACCGAGCAGATGCTGGCGCGATTGAGTCAGCTCATCACGCGCTGACGTTCGTAGAACGACGATTGGCCTGTGGCCACCAGCGCCGGGGTGGCCCTCACCCTGGCTTCCATCCCCTCTCACGCTACCCGCGCTCCTCATCGGCTTTCGGTCGACAAGACATTGACACGGCCAGATGTAAAAATTGGCAAAACTCGCTGCCAGCATTGAAACTGTGATTACAGCCATGCACTTGGTGGGCGAAAATACCCAACCGTTTATCAAAGCCTCCTCATGAATCTGTCTGAACTGTGTATACGACGCCCCGTCGCGACCGTGCTGCTGACGCTGAGCGCCGTGCTGCTAGGTATCTTGTCCTGGTACGCGTTGCCCATTGCTGCGCTCCCTTCTTTCAATACACCCACGCTCAATGTCTCAGCAAACCTGCCTGGGGCTAGCCCGGAGACTATGGCATCGTCGGTTGCGTCAGTGCTGGAAAAGCAGTTCTCGACCATTGCCGGGCTGAATGTGATCAGCTCATCCAGCACGCTGGGCAGCACCTCCATCACCTTGGAGTTTGCCCCCGACCGCAATATCGATGCAGCGGCGGCAGATGTCCAGGCTGCTCTGCTACGGGCGCAACGCAGTCTGCCGCAGGAGATGACCTCTCTACCGTCATATCGTAAGGTCAACCCGGCAGACTCCCCCATCTTGTTTTTGGCATTGAGCTCGCCAGCCATGTCGCTTGCACAGTTGAATGACTATGCCGAAAACCTGGTGTCACCCAATCTCGCCACACTGAGCGGGGTGGCGCAGGTGCAGGTAAATGGGCAAAAGCGCTACGCGGTACGGATCAAGGTTGACCCCACCAAGCTGGCCGCACGCGACATGACATTGGATGAGCTGGCCCAGGCTATTCGTAGCGCCAATGCCAATACCCCATTGGGCGTGATCACCGGTAGACAGCAGGTCATGACCATCAGCACCAACAAGCCTTTGGCCAATGCCGCCGAATTCGCCCAGCTGATCGTGGCCAGCCGCAACAACCAGCCGGTCAGGTTAGATGAAGTCGCGACCGTCGAGGACAGTGTTGAAAACCTGCGGGTCGGTAGCTGGATCAATGGCACCCGCTCGATCAGCCTGGCGGTGCTTCGCCAACCCGATGCCAACACGGTTGCCACCGTTGATGAGATCAAAGCCGCCTTGCCCAAGCTGGCCAGCCAACTGCCGGATTCCGTGACCATCAAGCTGGTGAATGACCGTTCCCAGTCCATCCGCGAATCCATTCACGACGTCAACCTGACCCTCGCGCTGACCATTGTGCTGGTGGTCATGGTGATTTTCCTGTTCCTGAGGCGTGCGGCGGCAACCGTCATTCCAGCTCTTTCGTTGCCGGTTTCCTTATTGTCGGCGGTGGCATTGATGCATTGGCTGGGCCTCAGTCTCAACAACATTTCACTGCTTGCCATCACGCTGGCTGTTGGCTTGGTAGTTGATGACGCCATCGTGATGCTTGAAAACATCGTCAGGTATGTCGAAGCGGGCATGGCACCACTTGAAGCTGCTTTGAAAGGCTCGAAAGAGGTCGCTTTTACGATTCTGTCGATTTCGTTGAGCCTGGTGGCCATCTTCATTCCGATCTTCTTCATGCAAGGCACCATCGGCCTGTTGTTCCATGAATTCGCGATTGTGGTCACTCTGGCGATTCTGTCATCTGCCATGGTGTCGCTCACATTGATCCCGATGCTGTGCGCCCGTTATCTGAAAGCAGAGCACGAATTGCCGCCGGAAACCGCCCTGGTGCGGAGCTTTGAACGCGCGTTCAACTGGATGGCTGATCGGTATGTGCGGAGCCTGGATTGGGCGCTGCAGCACCGCCGCAGCATGCAGCTGTTGGCACTGGCCACCTTTGCTGTCACTGCATGGCTGTTCGTCACCATTCCCAAGGGCTTTTTCCCGCAAGAGGATACCGGCCTGATTCAAGTCAGCACCGAAGGGCGTCAAGATCTGCCCTATGACGAGATGGTCAAGTTACAGCAGCAAGTCGCAGCATTGATCGCCAAACACCCAGCTGTCGATACCGTAAACAACACAGTCGGCGGTGGGCAGGGCAACCAACACATTGGCCGTCTGTTCATCAATCTGAAGCCCAAGGCCCAGCGTGGCAAACTGGATGAGGTACTGGAAGACCTGCGCAGGGAAACACGTAAAGTGCCGGGTCTGTCCGTGTTTCTGAACCCCGTACAAAACCTGCGCCTGGGCGGGCGGGGCAGCAAGAGCCGCTATCAATATGTGCTGCAGGCCGTGCAGGCTGACGAGCTGAACCCCTGGGCGGAAAAGCTGTTGCAGGCCATGCGCAATGACCCGCTGTTCCGTGATGTGGCGTCGGACGCACAACTGAAAGGCCTGCAGGCTCGCCTCCACATCGACCGGGAGCGTGCCAATATGCTGGGCATCGATATGCAGAGTATCCGCACAGCACTGTACTCGGCTTATGGCGAGCGCCAGGTGTCAACCATCTTTGCCGATACTGACGACTACTCGGTACTGATGGAGGTCGATGACGCCCACCAGCGCAATGAATACGATTTGGGCAAATTGTATGTGCGCAGCAAGGCAGGCCAACTGATCCCATTGGATACCATCGCCCGTGTCGATCGGGTGGCCGGGCCCACCGCCGTTAACCACCAAGGCCAGCTACAGGCTGTGACGCTGTCATTCAACCTGGCGCCTGGCGTGCCGCTCAGCGATGCCGCCGAACATATCAACACGCTACAGACGCGAATCGGCCTGCCCGGTACCATCATCACTAGCTGGGCAGGCGATGCAGCGGCCTTCCAAGAGACACAAGGCAGCCAGACCGTCTTATTGGCCTTGGCGATTCTGGTGATCTATGTCCTACTGGGCGTGCTGTATGAAAGCGCCATCCACCCACTGACCATCTTGGCTGGGCTGCCATCCGCAGCCATCGGGGCGCTGCTGACCTTGATGCTATTTGGTCAGGAGCTCACCATCATTGCTGCGATTGGTATCCTGCTGTTGATCGGCATCGTAAAGAAAAACGCCATCATGATGATCGACTTCGCACTGGAAGCACAACGCACGGCGCAAATGCATCCGGCGTCGGCCATCCGGGAAGCCTGTATCAAACGCTTCCGCCCCATCATGATGACGACATTCGCAGCACTGATGGGTGCCTTGCCGATTGCTCTCGGGCTGGGCGCAGGCGCCGAATTGCGTGCCCCACTGGGTTTGGCGGTGGTAGGCGGCCTGATCGTATCGCAGGCGATCACCTTGTATATCACACCGGTTCTGTATTTGACGTTCGACCGTCTGGCGCCTCAACGTGACGAAACCATGACAAACGCTTTATAGTGGCAAGCGCATATTTCGCGATCTATTCAGCGGGCCCGCCAATTCCATGGCGGGCCTTTTCATGACGACATATTGGCAGGTTTGCACGGTTCAATGGATCTGATTCGTAAATACTACGACCAGCTGGCAAGGGAATACGACCATGATCGATTCGGGAACAGCTATGGTCGATTCATCGACCAGGCCGAACGCCATATATTGAGTAGCTGGCTGCCCCAAACCCGACACGCCCCCACCGCAGACCTGGCCTGTGGAACAGGTCGGTTGCTGGCATTCGCGGACATCGGCATTGATCTATCCGCCAATATGCTGGCCGAGGCCCGTCAGAAATGGCCAGAACGACCCTTGATACATGCCACCGCCCAGCAGTTGCCTTTGCCGGATGAAAGCGTACAAACGGTGTTCGCCTTTCATCTGCTCATGCATCTGGAGCCCGATATCTGCGCCCGCATTCTGAACGAAGCACATCGCGTCCTCAAGCCTGGCGGCCTGCTGATCCTGGATTTCCCCTCCGCCCGCAGGCGTGGCAAGCGTACTCGCGCAACACCTGCTGGGGCGTGGCATGGCAGCACCAGCTATACCCTGCAAGACATCACCCACATGGCCCAAGGGTTCCGCCTGAAAACCCACACTGGCCTGCTGTGGCTCCCGATCCATCGCCTGCCCAGAGCCATCCGCTCCTATATGACCCTGGTGGATCGCGCCCTGAGCCGCCTGATGCCGGAATGGTCTTCATACCTCGTCATCTGTCTTGAAAAAGCATGAAGCACCTCATCCGACATGCCGCCAGACAGCTGCCAGACCCGATCAAACTGTCCATCCGGGTCGGCTGGCGATGGCTACGCGACCAGCTGACAGGCACTACCCGTCAGCTGGTCACCACTGCGGGACGGCGACAAGTCCTTCCCAGGCGCTGGTCGATTCAACAACCCATCCTGCCTGGGCCGCACACCGCCGCCAAACAACACAACCTGCAACTGGCTGCGCAGCTGATCAGGCATCGGTTGATCCTGCCCGGCCAGATCTTTTCATTTTCCACCCTGATCGGCCAGCCGACCGCAGCCCGTGGTTACCAGGCAGGCCGGATGCTGATCAATGGCCAAGTCAGCACCAGTGTTGGCGGCGGGCTATGCCAACTCAGTGGAATGTTGTACCTGGCCGCCCTGCAAGCGGGCCTCGCCATTGTTGAGCGCCACCCGCACAGCCTGGACATCTACACTGAGACAAACCGCTTTGCGCCGCTGGGCGCCGACGCCACAGTGGTATATGGCCATAAGGATCTACGATTTCAGAACACTGGTGAGACAGCCATCTGCTTCGACATTGAATGGAAAGAAAATACCATTTCAATACATTTTTGCAGCGCAGCCCCCTGGACACCACACACCATCGAATTCCTGCAGACCAGCATTTCCCCTGAACGGGTCAACGTCCAAACACATCGAGCTGGTAATTTGCTATTCAGCAACGAGTATCGCCGCCTACTTCCTTGATTGCTCCCACCCTGGCTTCCGCCACGGCTGGTTTTACAACTGCACGGCCCGGTGATTTGCCGATTCAGCGTATGCGGGCATGGCGGGGATTCTGCTGCTCATGCTACAACCCGCAACACAGTGGGCGCTACCGCTTGAAACCACTTCCATCCGATGCGACACTGCCAGCCATCCCATCTCAAAAGAGGCCATCATGCGCAGCTATCGATATCACTTGGTCAATGTGTTTGCGGAGCAGCGTTTTGCTGGTAATCAGCTGGCCGTGTTTGAAGATGGTAGCGGGTTGTCTGATGAAGACATGCAGGCCATCGCGCAGCAGTTGAATCTGTCTGAAACAACGTTTTTGTTGCCATCCGATCAGGCAACAGCTGCGGTGCGCATTCTGACACCTGATGGGGAGCTGCCATTTGCGGGCCACCCTACGCTGGGTACGGCACATATTGTCAGGCACCTTCACCAGACAGGCGACCAGGTGACACTGGCCATGCGCGCCGGTGTCATACCAGTGCAGGCATGTGGGGATGTGTGGACATTGCAGGCCAGGGCACCCAGCTGGCGTACGGTTCCGGCCACCCCAGCGGAGTTGGCAGCGGCATTCAACCTAGCCGCCAGTGATTTCGATGCACCAGCCATGTTTGTGAATGCCGGTGTTGAGCAGACCATTGTTCCCCTGACCAGCAAGCAGGCGGTGTTCGCAGCCAAGCCCAATTACGCACTGATGCAGAACCATACCCGCAACCAAGTCGGGTGGACCAATGCACTGTTGTGGCATCGTGACGGCGATATCGTCACCGCGCGTTTTTTCTTTGATGTGCAAGGGATGGCGCGCGAAGACCCTGGTACCGGATCGGCCTGCGCCAATCTCGGGGGCTGGCTGCTGGCCAATGGCGTCAAAGGGCCGCTGCGACTGACTGTTGAACAAGGCCATATGATCCATCGCATCAACCATCTGTACCTGACATTGGATGACCATGATCAGATCCATGTCGGGGGCCGGGTGGTTTATATTGGTGATGGCACGATCTGCCTCTGACCTAAGGCCATGATTCCGCTTTATCATGCCGCCAGCGACAAAGGCCGCTGACGGCATGCCTCTCTTTCAACCCATTGCCAGCACTTGGCATCGACCTGATTTACTGCTGTGACAACCACTCTCTACTGGCACGATTATGAAACGTTCGGGCGCGACCCGCGCCGTGACCGGGCCGCCCAGTTTGCGGGCGTCCGTACTGATGAAGATCTGAACATCATTGGTGAACCATTGATGTTGTATTGCAGGCCAGCAGAGGATTTTCTGCCCGACCCGGAATCCTGCCTGATCACTGGCATCACCCCACAGCATGCCGCCCGACAAGGGGTGACAGAGGCCGAGTTCATCGCTCGCATCCACGATGAGCTGGCTGCCCCTGGCACATGCGGGGTGGGCTACAACACGCTGCGGTTTGATGACGAATTCACACGTAACCTGCTGTATCGGAATTTCTACGACCCCTATGCACGCGAATGGCAACATGGCTGCTCGCGCTGGGACATCCTGGATATGGTACGCCTGACCTGGGCGCTGCGCCCGGAAGGCATTCAATGGCCCACCCACGACGACGGCAGGCCCAGCTTCAAGCTGGAGCAACTGTCTGCAGCCAACGGCCTGCAGCACGATGCAGCGCACGATGCGTTGTCTGACGTGCTGGCCACCATTGCCATGGCCAAGCTGATCAAGACAACCCAACCCAAGCTGTATGATTATGTCTACCAGATGCGGGACAAGCGTAAAGTCGGTGAGCTGATCGATTTGCAGGAAAAACGCCCGTTGCTGCATGTGTCAGGCATGTATCCAGTCGAACAAGGGTGCTTGGCACTGGTGGCACCCATCGCCATGCACCCCACCAACAAGAACGAAGTGGTGGTGTTCGATTTACGCGCTGACCCGACCCCCTTGTTTGAGTTGGATATCGACGCGATCCGTGAGCGGTTGTTCACCAAAGCCGACCAGCTGCCGGAGGGGGTAGGCCGCTTACCCTTGAAAACCATCCACCTCAACAAGTGTCCGGTAGTGGCGTCGGCCAAACTGTTGGAACCCAAGCTGGCCGAGCGCTGGCAGGTGGATCGGGCTCAATGTGAAGCGCATTGGCAGATGCTACGCCAATGGGACTTGTCGCAGAAACTGGCAACGGTGTTCGAGCGACCGGAGCGGGAGCCGCTGACCGACCCTGATCAGATGTTGTACAGTGGATTTTTCGGCCCGAAAGACAAAGCCCAGATCAACAAGATCAGGGCAAGTACGCCCGTAGAGCTGGCGCGACAGCATTTCGATTTTGAGGACAGCCGCCTGCCGGAGCTACTGTTTCGCTATCGTGCCCGTAACTTCCCCGAGACATTATCAGATGCCGAAGCCGCCCAGTGGGCCGAGTACCGGGAGTGGCGCTTGACTGACCCAGCTGGTGGGGCCAGCCTGACGATCGACGACTACTTGGCCAAGATCGAGCTTCTACAGGCCGATCCGGCCATGACGCCAGACCAAGCCCAGGTGCTGGATGCGCTCATGGCCTACGCTGAGCAGTTGATGGGCTGAACGACGCAGATTCAACCTGCGGCAGCCCCGTCTGTTGGGTTTGCCGCTTTACCTTGCCAAAGCGGGTCATTGTCGAAGGCTTCGATCAGAAAATCCGCCAGTGCCCGGATGCGCGCCGTTTTCGCCAAATCACGGTGCATGACCAGCCAGATGTCTCGCAAATGGATCACCGTTTCCGGGCATACTACCTTCAATGCAGGGTTCAGCGTGGCAACATAGTCTGGCAGCAAGGCGATTCCCCCGCCTGCCGACACAAATTGCATGGCCGTCATGGCATGGTTGGTCTTCAAGACATAGCGGGTGTTGGCGGGTATGTGCTGGTTCAGCCATACCATTTCATAGCTCGATAGCATATCGCTGAACCCCACCATGTCATGGCCTGCCAGGTCACCCAACGTATAGGGCTCGCCTTGGCTGGCCAGATAATCCGGGTGCGCATAAAAGCGGTTGGCTACTACGCCCAAGCGCCGGATCACCAGCTGCGGCTCATCAGGGCGGAACAACCGGATAGCGATATCGGCCTCGCCCGCATTCAGATCCACCACCTTGGAATTGCCCTGCAGCGAGATCTCCAGCTTAGGGTGGCGGCAATGGAAATCAGCCAATTTGCGGGCCAACCAGCCATTCGCCACTGCAGGGGCTGCAGACAGCGTGACCACGCCTTGGATGCAATCCCCCTGACTCGCGGCCACACGTGACGCCGAGGTCGCGCCGTCCGCCATCAGCCGGACATGGGGCAGCAATTTGTCCGCCAGCTCGGTGGGACGCAAGCCACGCGCATGCCGCTGGAACAGCTTCTCGCCCAGTTGGTTTTCCAACGCTTCAATGCGCCGCCCGACTGTCGGTTGATTGAGCGACAAACACTCCGCCGCCTTGGTGAAGCTGCCCGCCTCCATCACCGCCAGAAACACCCGCCAGTCATCCCAGTCATTCATTTTTGCATGCCTACTCTGTGCATTTGCCAATTCTCATGCATTTTGGACAAGTGTTATCGTTCAGACAAGCCTCCTCAGACGTGAGGACATGGCTTGCATGACATTCAGGAGACGAGCGAGCGCGCAGTTCGCCTCCGCACATTCGACACTGCGGAGATCATCATGAAATGGTTAACTTGCCTGGTGGCGTGGTTCTTCTCCACCCGCCACACCACTGCTGAAGATCAGGAGCAACAACAAGCCCTCAGCTCCCGGCATCAGCACTTGATCCATCAAGAGTGGGCGGCTTATCGTCTCACCCGATTTTGAAAGCTGGCCAGGTCAGCGGAATTTGAGGGGCACCATAGGTATTGGCAGATGACTGTCATTGCGGGCAGCCATTCAACATGGTTACCATCCGGGGTGGCGGTTGATTGCCGACTTTCATCCTGACCGCCCACCATCTCCATCATGATCAATACCCCCGCCTGTTGGCTGCCATCACGCGGCAGGTACCCACTCGAAGGACCGCTCCACTATGAAGTTTGCAGTACGAACCATCTGGCCGCTTTTGACAAGCTTGCTTGCCAACCCACTACTCGCAGATGGATACACCGGCTTAGGGGCAGACAGCGTTGCCAAGGAAACCATTGAGCAATTCCGGCCCAAGCCACTCGATGCCAATTTGAGCCGCCGCATCCAGAACATGCTGGATATTTCCAGCCCCGGTGCGGGTATGCTCACCAGTGATGGCAAGCGGCTGTATTTTTCGTGGCGGGTGACAGGGGTATCGCAAGTCTGGCGGTTGGATGGCCCGCAACACTTCCCTGTACAGATGACAGGCGGCGAAGATGCCACCCAGTTGGTGGGTATCACGGCGGATGACCGGTTCCTGATCATTTCGCGCGACCGCAAGGGAGAAGAAAACCCAGGGCTCTACCTGCAACCCGCCGACGGTGGGCCATTGATGGAAATCCAACATAAGCCAGGGGTGCAGACACAATTCCAATTTGCCTCGAAAGATGGCCGCTTCATCTATTACCGTTCCAATGACCAACGCACGGATAGCTATGCGATCTACCGCTATTCAATCGCCAGTGGCGAGAAGGAACAGATCCTGAATGAACCCGGGCTGTGGCTGATTGCCGACCATCAATCAGATGGGCGTATGTTGCTGGAGAAATCGCTGTCCAACGTCATCACCGAATATTTCGAGTATCAGCCCCAGACCAAACAACTGCTGCCACTATTCGGACAAGGTGAAAAAGCCGAATTCGCAGCCCGCTATGGTGGCAAGGCAGGGGAGTTGATCGTTTTGACCTCGAAATTCGGTGATTTCCGTCGCCTGTATCGTTGGAAGGCAGGGCAATTCACGCCGTTATCGCCTGAGATCAAGTGGGACATCAGCCACTTCTCACTCGACAAGGCCCGCCAGCACCTGACCTACACCACCAACGAAGGCGGCTACACCCGTCTGACCGCGTTGGACGCCAGCACATTCACCCCCCTCAAATTGCCGGTCTTCAAAGACGTGGATCACGTCACCGCAGGCAGTCACTCCGTTGATGGTCGCTATTCGGTATTGACGGTCGAAAAAGCCACAATGCCCAAAGTCAGTTATGTCTACGAGTGGAAGACCGGCAAACTGACCCAGTGGCAACAACCGATGACGCCAGAAGTCGAGACCCGCCACTTTGCGAATGCATCACTGGAAAGCTACCCTGCACGTGACGGTACGCCAATCCCGATGTTTGTCAGACGCCCGGCACAATGCAAACCTGGCCCTTGCCCTGTGGTGGTGTATTTCCATGGTGGGCCGGAAGGGCAGACAACTGCGGGCTTTTCCACCTACGCACAGTTGTTCGTTGATGCAGGTTTCATCTTCGCCGCACCCAATGTCCGTGGCTCAGATGGCTATGGCAAAAGCTGGCTGGCCATGGACGATGGCCCGAAACGCCTGAATGTGATCACGGATATCGAAGACGCTGCCCGTTATATCCGCGCCAACTGGGGCAAAGACGGCAAAGCACCCAAGATCGGTATCATGGGCGGCAGCTATGGCGGCTATGCCACCCTAATTGGTATGACGCTGTTCGCAGGGGCCTATGATGCGGGCGTCTCCTCGGTTGGTATTTCCAATCTGATGACCTTCCTGCAGAACACAGCCTCCTACCGCCGCCAGCTGCGGATTGCAGAATATGGCAACCCAGATACTGACAAGGACGCATTGGTGCAATTGTCCCCCATCAACCATGTTGAGAAATTGAAGGCACCGTTGATGATCGTCCAAGGCGTCAGCGACCCGCGCGTACCTGTTGGCGAGGCCGTGCAGATGTATGAAGCTGCGAAAAAGCGAAATGTGCCCGCCGAGCTGATCCTGCTCAGTGACGAAGGCCATGGGGTACAAAAACGTGAGAATCGGGTCGCCGTCATGGGGCATACCCTACGTTTCATGGAAACCTACCTGAAACCTGCCAACTGACCGGCTAAACCAGTCATTTTGCGTGGTATTGCATCGTTACATTCTTTTCGTGACCATGCCACCAACACGTCACATCAGATCCAGCCACACCAGAGGTGTGGCTGGTTCAATTCAAACCAATCTGAGTATCAACGCCTACTGGAATCCACCAGCCCTTGCAGCTGTGCGCGGAAGCCGTGCTTGATCTGGGCATAGGTACGGCGGTCTTTCTTTGCCAATTTGGCTGCCATTTCCAGCGTCTGCGGCACCAAGTCATCTACAGAGAAAGCCACATCCACAATGCCCCGCTTGGCCGCTTCCTCCCCACCCATGGGGCGCCCGGTCAACACCAGCTCCAAACGGGCCTGCTCATTCGGCAACAACTTGATGATTTCCGTCATCACCGGGCTCAGGCCCAATTTCAGGTCCACCTCTGGAAAACATAGGAAACCACGATCGGCCCGCATGGTGCGGAAATCGAATGCGGCAGCCAGCAGCGCCCCCCCCGCATAGGCATGGCCAGTCAGGCAGGCGATGGTCGGCAGGTTGAGCAAGGCCACCCGCAGCAACAGCTGATCGAGGCGCGGCACAAAGCGGGTGAACAAATAGTCCATCCCCTTGGACTGGATATAGTCGAGATCGATACCATTGCTGAAGAACTTGGGATCATCACTGGCCAGCACCAAGGCCGCATTGCCTTGATCGGCTTCGATCTGATCCAGTGCGGCATGGAATTCATCCAACACGTCGTCTGTCAGCGTATTGGCACGCACACCATTGGTCAGGGTCAGCACATAGGTGCTGTCCTGTTTATCCAGCTTCATCGTTGACATATCAGGCTCCAAAGAATGAGTCTGGGCATCATGCCTTGCCCCTGCCATTCAATCAAGCGACCGTTTGAAAAAATAGTCATGACGAATCTGCTCAGTCGGCCACTGATACCACTGGACAATTCAGCATCACAATGTCTTCGGCCTTGGCATGCTTCAGGTATTTGGTCAGCAGCTTATAGGTGTCAATATCAAAGCGTGGTTTCGGGGGGCTGGCCAATAACGCCTGTAAGGCTGCTTCATCACTGACCGTACCCAGATGGCACCAGTGGTCAACGATATGCAGATCCTGACGAGCCCCCAGGGCATCTCTCTCGCGGAGCGCGATGATTGTTCCATATGGCCAGACTTGGACCCGCACTTTGCTCAACGCCGTCAACAGGCGGATATTGTGCATACCGGCTTCTTCGCGACCGATGCACGCACCGCGACAACGCCGCAACTGATAGGCGAAACAGGGCTTCAATGCTTTCCGGTTGGCGGTTTCCAGCCCCAGGCGGATCAGACAGAGCTGGTTGACTTCAGCGATCTTACGTAGCGTGTTGTGAGCCTCGCGCTGCGAGTGGTAAAGCCCATAGAGGTTTTCCTGCCAGCCGAAATCCAGATCCTGCGCATAGACCAGCTTGGGTCGCAAAAAACCATCTTCCATTTCCTGCAATTGCCAGGCGCACATCTCATTGTTTCGACGTAGCCGATGATTCAACGTCGGCTGCAGCTCTTTGATCAGTCGCGACTCGGTGAGCAAGGCCCCCAATTCACCTGCGGTTTCGATCCAATCGATGCGCCGCACTTGCTGGGCAATCTGCATTTCCTTGCCGTGTTGTGTGTCAGCGCCGAAGTGCTGTAGTACCCGTTTGCGGATGTTGGTGCTTTTGCCGACATAGATGGGTAGATTGTTCTCACCATACATCAGGTAGACACCACAGGACTCGGGCAGATCCTCCA
The DNA here is from genome assembly GCF_014202905.1 of Chitinivorax tropicus. Classification (NCBI taxonomy): domain Bacteria; kingdom Pseudomonadati; phylum Pseudomonadota; class Betaproteobacteria; genus Chitinivorax; species Chitinivorax tropicus. Next base: position 214,629 of record NZ_JACHHY010000002.1, read on the forward strand.
CCACGTCGCGATCCAGAAATGGTGGCAGTGCAGGCTGTTTGATCAACTCCAGAATGGCGGCCTTCAGCTCAGCAGGCTGCTCTTGTTCAACCTTGCGCAAAAACAGCCATAGCGCACGTGCATCGGCCAATGCACGGTGACGCGCTTCGATTGGCAGATCATGGCGGGCAATGATGCTATCGAGATTGTGTTTGTACTCACGTGGATACAAGCGCCGAGACAGCTTGACCGTACAAAGCACGTCGGCGCGGAAGGTGACATTCAGGCGTTTGAACTCATTTTTGAGAAACCCATAGTCAAACCGGGCGTTATGGGCCACAAACAACTTACCGGCCAGCCGCTGTGCCAAATCACCTGCCACCTCTGCAAAGCTCGGCGCAGTTTTCACCATGTCGTTGCTGATGCCAGTCAATTTCTCGATGAAGGGTGGGATGGCCATGTGCGGGTTGACCAGGGTGCTCCATTCCGAGACACCATCTACCCCCACCTCGACAATGCCTATTTCCGTGATGCGGTCTGCGGTGGTTGATCCACCAGTCGTTTCCAGGTCAACAAAGACTATCGGTTGATCAAGCATGATTTGGATCTGATTCTGCGAGGCAGACGATCATACCCTACTCGACTGGAATCAAGGTATTTCAAACCTGCTGCTCTTTCAGACGCATCAGGTGATCCGCCATTTCACGCCGATAGGCAATGAATTCCATCTCTGGCAGCGGAGCCCCCTGGCGGGTTGCCATGGCCGCCAGCTGCCCGCGATGATGTGCCAGGTTGGTCATGACGTGCGTCAACACATCAGGCACCCAGCTGGTCTGTTGATGATTGGCGGTGTTGTGATAGGTAATGCTGTCTTCGAAAAATTGCTCCGGCTGCTTTTCCAACCAATGCTGAAAAGCACGGGTTTCTTGTCTGAGCGCCTGTTTCATCGCACGCCAGTCAGCATGCAATTGCGTCGTCTGGGCATGGGGGGCAACGATACCTTGCATTCGGGCCCACCAATTGAGCAGCGTCACCAACATATGATTGGCCATTCCCAACGCAGTGTCGTAATACAAATTGCCTAATTGATTCAGTGCGCGCTCATCCAGCTGATCCATCGCAGCAAACAATTGATCATTTGCCCAATGCTGATAGTCAATCTGATACAGGAAGTGCTTTTTCCAGGTAATCATGCCGATCATCCTTTCCTCAACCGAACCTGTTCCGACGCGGCCCCGCAACCGCCCCAAGATCACTCCATCAACAGTTGGCGATCATGCTTGTTCCGCCAGCTTGGCCTCGATCAATTTGTGCAGCTCCGCCATATCCGGCTCACCAATGAACCGTTGAACGATATTGCCGCGCCTGTCGATCAGGTAAGTTGTCGGGGTCACCATCACCCCGCCATAGGCTTCCGCAGCCTTGCCCTGTACATCCAATGTCACGGGAAACGGAAGCTGATTCTTTTCAGCATAGTTCAGAACATAGTTCGGCGGATCATAACTCATGGCAACAGCCACGGTTTCGTAGCCTTTTTCGCGATATTTATTGTATGTCGCCACCAATTGCGGCATTTCTTTGACACAAGTGCCACAGCTGGTTGCCCAGAAGTTCACCAAGGTCACCTTGCCCTTGGGCGGCATCGACACCGCCTGCCCTTTGACAGAAGTCATTTCCAGTTGAGGTGCCTTGTCACCGCCGCCAAATGGCGAACAAGCGGACAAAGCGACCAACATGACCATTGCAATGGAAGTGCGGAGGAGGCGGTTGGACATTCGGGGCTCCGGCAAGTGATGGATAAGATGTTGGATGCCCGACATTTTCCGGAGTTCCAGACCCCTTGTCACCTGACATCTGCATGAAAGGCATGTCTGACATGCCAATGACAAACTCTGCTATGCTGCACGACAGACTGCATGCGACGCCAAGGCGCGTCAAGACTCATATCCAGGAGAAAACCATGAAGCTGATCACTGCCCTGTTCGCCACCCTGATGCTGACTCTGTCCGTAGCCCACGCAGCGGATGCCCCCAATAAACAGCAAAACAAGATGGCTCAATGCAATAAGGATGCTGAAGGTAAAAAAGGGGATGAACGCAAACAGTTCATGAGTGAATGCCTGAAAAACAAGAAAAAAACACAGCAGGAGAAAATGGCCTCCTGCAATAAAGAAGCCGAGGGCAAAAAAGGGGATGAGCGGAAGAAATTCATGAGCGAGTGCCTGAAAAAAGACGCTTGACCCGCCATTTCAACAGCCAAGTCAGTATGCTGCGATGCCGACTTGGCGCATGCTCACATGACTTTGGCTGTGGCCATGTCCACCTGAACTGTCTCCGCACCATCTGTCAGCCAGACCTGTGCTTCCTGGATCGTACACTGTAGCTGCATTGAGCGCTGTGCCAGCTTGGCCAGGTCTGCTGCCGTACCATTGGGCAGCTTATAGACCGTCAGATTTTCCAGGCGACCTACCTTACCCTTGATCTGATCCCACCAGATATCTGCACTGTTACCGCTATACGTCACCACCACAACACGGGCCGCCCGACTACATGCTTTGCGCAAGCGCTTTTCATCTGGTTGACCCAACTCGATCCACAGTGCCATCTCACCGGTCAGATTCATCAAACAGATGTCGGGCGTTTCATCGTCACAAAGCCCTTTGCCGAAATCCAGACGTTCGTCGGCATACAAGGCATAGGCCAGCAACCTGACCATCATACGCTCATCATTCTCTGACGGATGTCGCGCCAAGGTAACGTGATGGTCTTGGTAATGGTGACGATCCATGTCAGCAATCTGCAGCTGGGCCTTGAAAATAGTTGCTTTCAATGCCATTGCATCACCCTCGTTTTGCAAATGAATCGCCCACCAGGGCCTGCTCATACCAAGCCAGCATGGTCTCTACGTCAGATGCATCAGCAGCAGGCGACCAGCTGGCCTGATCCACCTCCAGCAACGGCTGGTATGGGCCATGTTTCACCTCGAAAATCACGCCACCTTCATCTAGAGACAGAACTGCGTGCCATTGCCCCGCCGGGGTTTCGACAACGGCGGCCTCTTCACCCAACACGCAACGGTCGGTCACTACCCCCTGCTCGTCAAAATGCAATACAACGAATCGCCCCTTCAATGGGTATAACAACTCCCAGGTATGCGGGTGCCGGTGAGGCCGAACATAGGTATCGGGCTCCATGGCAATCGCCAACCGCTGGATGGGATCATCCAGCACCGGGTGGAGGTTTAGATTGGCTCGACGCCGTGGCGAACGCTGGGCTTGTGCCGCCAGCTCATGAAGCTGTGAGGAAGAAATCTGTTTCATCGGTGGAGATACCCTGAATAAACCAACAAAAAGTGACTCAAGCAGTCTGCCAAATCTTTGATCAACTACAGCATGCCAGACAATGCAAAAAGCCCGGTTCACACCGGGCTTTTTTGACCAATCAGCGAGCGATTACAGCGGCTGAATGTTCGAGGCTTGCTTGCCTTTGGGGCCAGTGGTGATTTCGAAGCTCACGCGCTGGTTTTCAGCCAGGCTCTTGAAGCCGTTGGACTGAATTTGAGAGAAGTGTGCGAACAAATCGTCGCCACCATCATCGGGTTTGATAAAGCCAAAACCTTTGGAGTCGTTGAACCACTTAACGGTACCTGTTGCCATGAGTATATCCCTTTTGAGCAATGGTGAAAAAATGACGGGCTTCGCCCAGTTATGCATGAGAATCAAGGGGAACGGCGAACTGAGGTACGGTTTCAACCACTACAACGGCTTACAAATTCTGCTTGAAAATCCTGCGGTTGGCATTGTGCGACAAAACTGGATTTTTAGAAAGTGTTTTTTTCACTAATTCATCTACGATTGTGTATGCCCCGCATCAGAAACCGATCCAATTGCTTGGCAAATGCCTGGCGATCTGTCTGGCTGTATGCGGCTGGCCCGCCGGTTTCGACGCCGCTGGCACGTAGGGTATCCATGAAGTTACGCATATCGAGTGCTTGGCGGATGTTCTCATGCGTGTACAACTCACCTCTTGGATTCAATGCGAAAGCGTCTTTCTCCACTACGAGCGCCGCCAGGGGAATGTCAGCGGTGATGACCAGGTCGCCCGCTGTCACGCTGTCTGCAATGTGATGATCGGCCACGTCGAACCCTTTTGGCACTTGTTGTGAGCGGATGTAGGGAGAGGCCGGAACACGCAGAAACTGATTGGCCACCAGCACCAACTGGCATTGCACACGCTCTGCCGCGCGGTAAAGCATCTCTTTCACCGCCGCTGGGCAGGCATCGGCATCCACCCAAATAGTCAGCGACATATACCCTCCTGCATGGGGATGATATCCGCAAACACAAAACCATCTCGCTCGACCACTTCGCCTACCCTGATGGGAATGCGGTGGCTGAAGAACGGGCCATTCACTACCACGGTGTGGAATTCGCCTCGCTCGCCACATGGATCAACTCCAGCGGGCAAGCTGGCCAGCAATGGGGCGTCCCATCGCTGACCGGCCAGCTGGACAGGTGCTTGGCGCGGATCGACGCAACACACATAGGTTTCAATATCCGCTTGCAACATGGTCGCGGCGAGCTGGTCGGTTGGTTGCCCCCACAGTGGGAAGACCGGCTCAATGCCGGTCGGTTGCAGCTGTGCCTCGCGATAGCGCCGGACATCTTCCAGAAACAGATCCCCAAATGCCATACATGTCACGTCCATGGCCTTGGCTCGATCAATAAAAGCTTGCATGGCCTGTGCATAGGCTTCGTTTGAACAGGGGAAGGGAATAGGAATGATATGTAAGGGCAGGCCAGCTGCTGCTGCCTGCAGTTGCAACAACTGGGAACGGGTCGCATGCATGGCGACCCGATCAAAGACAGCGTTCACTGTCGTGAACAAGCCCACGACATCATATTCAGGCTGCTGCCGTAATACGTGTAAGGCCCAGGCGCTGTCCTTGCCACTGCTCCAGCTGAGTAAGGTCTTTTTTCTCATGCCTTGCTTGTACCAGCCATCGGCACCAGCCGCAAGCGGGTGATCTCTGATGGAGCACCGAATCGCTTGGGAGGCCCCCAGTAGCCTGTCCCCCGACTGATGTAGATCAGCAGTTGGCCGATCCGATGCAGACCAGCTGTGAAAGGTTGCTGCAAAGGGACAAACCAATTCCAGGGGAAAAACTGCCCACCATGGGTGTGGCCTGATAGTTGCAGATCAAATCCTGCCGCTGCCGCAACGGCAGCGGTACGAGGCTGATGGGCCAACAGCAGCTTGATGGCCCCGATGGGCGCACCAGCCACCGCCTGATGCGGGTCACTACGATGGCTAGGGTCAAAATGATGTGCGGTGTAATCAGTCACCCCGGCGACCACCAATGCCGCGCCTTGGTGGTCGATCACCACGTGCTCATTCATCAGCACGGTGAGGCCAAGCCGCTTCAGCTCGTCAATCCAGGCGTGGGCACCTGAATAATATTCGTGATTGCCGGTTACAAAATACACCCCATGTTTGGCACGTAACCAGGCGAGCGGCTGGGTGTGCTTTGCCAATTGCGGCACACGACCATCTACCAGATCACCCGTGATGGCAATCAGATCTGCCTCCAGATGATTCACCGCGCTGACGATCCGACTGAGGTATCCATGCTTGATGGTCGGGCCAACGTGGATGTCCGTGATCTGCGCGATGGTGAAACCATGCAGGGCGAGCGGGAGGTTGGGCAAGGGTATGTCGACATCGATTACCGCTGCGCGGCGCCGGGCATTGACCCAGCCAATGACACTCATCGCCACACTCAGCCCGACCACCAGCCAAGCGCTGTAACTCAGAACAGGCTGACTCACCGGCCATGCCAGCCAGCCCGCTGCCCCTAGCGCGACAAGACGCAGCAAAGTCAGCACCAGCAGGGATGAGAACAACCCCATTGATGTCAACCCGATCCAGGCCACCCGGTCGGACCAGGATTGATACCGAATGGCAGGTGCAAGCAGGCCCAGAGGCATCAATACGCTGCCAGCGGCCACCATGGCCCAGGCCAGCCATTGGCCGACTTCGCTCAACATCAGCATGGGAATCAGCTGCCAACCTACGAACAGGTGCAGCAGGGTAATCAAGCTGACCGCAATCAGCAAAAACAAGGGCGACCGCATCAGGGCTCCTGACTCAAATGCCTGGCGACCACATGGCACCAGCGCATCTGCATCATATGGGGCGTGCCCCGGGTCAGTTCAAGTCATCGCTCTTCCGCCGCGTCCGTGAGCAGACCATCCAACTGAAGACTCATGCCCACCCGGCATAGCGCCCACCATGGCGCGTGGCGAAACCACGCATGGCTATCTCGGCTGCGGTCATTGGAGCAGAATGCGGCTCCATTTTCAGCGTCACAATCGCAATCCAGCCATATCGATCATCATCACCGTCGTACTCGCTGATATCAACCTGATACTCCAGCTCAGCGCAGTCATCGGCAAAGGCTTCCGCCTCGTCGGGCTCGGCAAACAAAAAAGTGAAATCGATATATCGCGTCATAGTATGGCGTTAATGGGAAAGGGAGATTTCTGGGTTTGTGGAGGAGTGGAAAATATACTTTCCACCTTGGTATTGATAGACAATTTTACCAGACACCGGCTTCCAGCTACGCCTGAAAGTGTGATCGACATCATTACCCTTATCCACTTCGTCATCAACCGTTTCTGCGCCCAGATCAACCGATACCTCATGTTTACCATTGACTTTGACGATCAGATCACCAGGTTGATCACCTTCCGCCGCGATCTTCCATTTCCCTTCGTCTTCAAAACAGACATCATGGCTCTTAGGACTGGCTTTCTCAAGTATCGATTGACCGGGCTGCAAGCTGAATAATTTGTCACAGTCACTTGATTTATATAAATTATCCGCGTGCGAGTAAATTGGATCATCCATCATGAATCTTAACCCGCCATCGTATACCTCTAAAAAGTTTATATATTCAATATCGTACCCCATTGCCTTATAGAAAGAACCTACCACCAGCGCATACCCCTGCTTTGATATTCTAATGACATCTACTAAGTCACCTCTTATAGAAATAGCCTCATCAAGTCGCTTATCAAGATACCAATTCTCCCCAACTTTCTTGAACCAATATGCGCCAATGGCGATCTCTTCTGGCGTCAAAAACCCACCTTCCTCTCTTGCTTTCATTGTCTCAGGGCTTTCTGAGTGGGTGATCAATATGGCGCTATCCTCTTTCAATCTGATCACGAATTCTGGCAAAACGAAAAATTCATATTTCTTGAATGTAGGCTTTTCTGATTTGGGCTGGTCACTATGCGTTTCCTTCCATTCAACCCATTGCTTCTGCTTGTCACCACTTGCCGCCCAACCGGGAAAAACCACCTGCATCAGTTGCTCCCTTTTCAATGAAGGTGAGGATGGCCCACTCCTGCCGCAACCAAACAAAAACATGGTGGTAATTGCCAGAAAAAGGAGTTTTATTTTGTTCATTGGCTGAATTTCCATTTTCATTACGCTGCATTCAAATAACATTCAGCTTGCAGCGTAGATACTAATGGAACCCCCAGCAAGTCGATTTGTCTCACTGTCAACCAAGCGACGGAAAGGAGCCCCAAAATGATCAAGCAACTGCTGGCCCTGTTGTTGTGCACACTGCCATTGATGGGATGTAACAAATCAGATGAACATGTCGGAGCGGCCAAAGAGTCGGCCAATGAGGCATGGGATGCAGCCAAGGATGCAGCGGGGCACGCAGGGAAAGCAGCTCAATCGCTGGGCGAGGCCGCCAAAGAGTCTGCACAGGATGTGGCGAAAGAAGGTGAGGCGACTTTGAAAGAAGTGGGTGAACAAGCCAAAGAGGCTGTGACTGAAGCATCCGAACAAGCCCGTGATACCGCGAAATCGGCTATGGATAAGACCAAGGACACGGTGAATGAGGTCAGGGATTCAGTCAATCAGACCGTGGAACAAGCCAAAGAGGCGATCAAAAAATAAACCTTCGCACCCAATTGATCTGCGCTACCACGGCGATGGTGCCCTGCCATCGCCGTTTTGCCATGGCAACGGCCATCATGGTTTTTGGGAAATGGGCAGTTTTCATGGGTAAGCTCGGTTGTTGTGGGCGGAAGATGCGATAATCAAGGCTTGATCCTGTATTCATGAAACATTATGAGCATTCAATGGTTTCCTGGTCACATGGCCTCTGCTCGCAAGCAAGCGGCCAAGACCCTGGCGAAGGTCGATGTCATCATCGAGGTGGTTGATGCCAGAATCCCCGCTGCAAGCAGTAACCCGATGATTCACGAGTTGCGCCGTGAGCGACAGCGCCCGTGTTTGAAAATTCTTAATAAAAGCGATATTGCCGACCCTGTCGCGACGGCCCAGTGGCTCGCCCATTTCCAGCAGGAGAAAAATGTCACGGCTGTTGCCCTCTCTTGTGCCAAACCAAGTGATGTCGCCAAGATACCGGCGTTGGCACAAAAACTGGCCCCTCATCGTGACGACAATGTCAAACCGCTGCGCATGATGATCATGGGCATTCCCAATGTGGGCAAATCAACGATGATGAATGCGCTGGTCAAGCGCAAAGTCGCTCAGGTCGGTGACCAACCCGCCGTCACCAAAAGCGAGCAGCGCATCGACATCAGCCCGCGCCTGACGGTGTATGACACACCCGGCTTACTGTGGCCGAAGATCCGCTATCCATTGGATGGATTCATGCTGGCAGCCTGCCATGCGGTTGGTACCAATGCGGTATTGGAGGAAGAGGTGGCCGCTGCCCTGGCGGACATGCTGCTGGCCTGCTACCCGGAGGCCCTTGCCAAACGTTACAACTTGAATCTGGACGGGATGGACGGTGTTGCGGTCGTCGAGGCGATTGCACTGCGCAGGGGTTGCCGGAAGAAAGGTGGTGATCTCGATCTTGAAAAGGCGTCGCTGATCCTGCTGACTGATTTTCGTGGTGGCGTGCTTGGGCGCCTCAGCCTGGAGACCCCCAGCAGCCGCGAGCAGATGATGGCACGGTATGTTGAGCCGACAAAAGGGGATACGGCGGAGGAAGACGAGCCAGATGAGGCAGGCAGCGGTCATTGAGTCTGATGTGGTGTCCAGATCAATCCGGACACCACATCCAGTGGATCAGAACCCTGCGGCTTGACCATCCTTCCGTGATTCTGACGCCCCGACCCATACACCACTGTCCAATCGTCGGATGGCCTGATAGCCCCCAAATGCGCCATGGTTGCTACCCAGTTTGTGGTGGCGCTCCTGCAGGGTACGTAATGTCGTTTGCGGGAAGCCGCTCTCAAGATAGACCGTCCCGCCATCCGTCATCTCACCACCGGTCGGCTCCATGGCCGATTCCCAGTAGATACGCGGAGCATCGCCTGCCTCTTGCAGATTCATCCCGAAGTCGATCAGATTGATGACGATCTGGGCATGGCCTTGTGGCTGCATGGCGCCCCCCATCACACCGAAGCTGGCCCAAGGCTTGCCCTGATGGGTGATGAAAGCCGGGATGATGGTATGGAAGGGGCGTTTACCCGGCGCGTACACATTGGCGTGGCCAGGCGTCAGGCTGAACATCTGGCCGCGATCCTGCAGAATGAACCCCAAGCCCTCCGGGGCCATGCCTGAGCCCATGCCTCGGTAGTTGCTCTGAATCAACGACACCATGTTGCCTTCTGCATCAGCAGTGGTCAGATAGACGGTGTCCCCTTCATTCAATGCCAGATTGCTAGGCGGAACAGCCGCCAAAGCGTGATTGGGTTGGATCAATTTGCGGCGTGTGGCGGCATAATCTTTACCGATCAATTGGGAAACCGGTGTTTTTGCAAAGTCAGGATCGGCATAGTATTGGGCCCGGTCGGCAAAGGCGAGTTTGGTGGCTTCGACAAACCAATGGACATGATCAGCACTGGCGAAACCTGCCTGCTTCAGATCAAAACCTTCGAGAATATTCAAGATCTGTAACGCAGCAATACCTTGGGTATTCGGCGGCAGCTCCCACACATCGTATCCACGATAACGAGTAGAGACTGGTGCGACCCATTCACTGCGGTGCTGGGCCAAATCAGCCTCGCTCAGATAACCCCCGTTGCGCTTCATGTAAGCGGCTATGGTCTTGGCGATCTGGCCGCGGTAGAACGCATCTCGCCCACCCGTTACCAATTGCTCATAAGTTTGGGCCAGGTTGGGGTTGGTCCAAAGCTCCCCTTTTTGTGGCGCTTGACCTGCTTTGGTGAATTGCTCGCGGATGCCGGGGTATTGCATCAATGCCTGGACATTGCGCTGCCAGTAATATGCAATCACATCGCTCACCGGAAACCCTTGCCTGGCGTACTGGATGGCGGGCGCCAGGATCTCACCCATACCCAAGCGGCCAAAACGTCGATGCAGCTCGAACCAACCATCCACCGCTCCTGGCACGGAAACCGGCAATGGGCCCAGGGCAGGAATCTCCTTCAGCTGCTGGCGGGCCAGCTCCTGCTTTAGCTGGGGCAAACTCAGCCCCTGCGGCGAACGGCCACTGGCATTCAACCCGTGCAACTTGCCACTTTTTGCATCCCATACCATGGCAAACAGATCGCCACCTACTCCGCAGCCGGTCGGCTCGACCAGGCCCAGCACTGCATTGGCTGCAATCGCGGCATCGATGGCATTGCCACCCCGCCGCAGGATATCCAGCGCAACCTGAGTCGCCAGTGGCTGGCTGGTGGCTGCCATCGCTTGGGGAGCAAAGACTTCAGATCGTGTAGCAAAAGGTAGATCGGTCAACCGGTCAGCTGCATGGCTGTCCTGGGCTGACCAACCGAGAAGCAAAGCGACTGGCAAAAGGGCAAAACGCATCTGGGGCTCCATCTACAGGAAAAGACGGCGCTCGCCGCCAATGCAATATGGTAGCCACATTTTGAGCCAGGCAGGAGCGGAGCTGATGTGGCCACGCAGCAAGATCACCTGCAACGGCCTTCAATGGTGGTTGACCAGCATGATGATGGCGTCGAGTTTTTCCTGATCCAGTTTTTTGAATTCCCCACCCACACGATATCCCCCCAAATGCGGGTGTGGGGTGCAGTACACGATCCGAATGGTGGTGCTGACTTCCAGTGGTGGCTCAATTGGAATCGAGAACCTGAGCATTCTGGCTTGTCCAACTGTCAAACTTGATTTGGTATGAAACCCGACACCACCTTGTGATAAATCAAAAATGGTCACAGGCTCCCATGACTCGCCTCGTGCGTCTGCAATGCTACCGGTGCCACGAATCGTCTTGCGGGCGTATACCCGTTTTTCGCTCATGATGTCCTCAAGCGGCTGATGCTGGAGATTTCTTTGTAGCGAATCCTACAGAGAATCACCAATCAACTGATCTGACCACGCCCAATCGTCGGATCGCAGCCGCATTGATCCACTACCGCTTTCCCCAAGCCAGCGATACACTTGGCACTGCTGTAGACCAGCAGTGGTAGCTATTTACATAAACATATGTTAAACAATATCTTTCATGACATTTTGCGGGTGAAGCGTAATAATAGAAGGCATCACCAGCTGTAATTTTTAACGACGTTTGCCACTGCAGGAAATCGACAGGTCATGTGCCAGTCCGGTGCGAAGGTGGTTGGCGCGCTGTAGACAGATATGACTGCTTGGCAAATTTTAGGGATTGACCCTACCCCCGATCTACGTGAAATCAAACGTGCTTATGCAAAACGCCTGAAGGTCACACGCCCTGACGACGACCCGCAAGGCTTCCAGCTGCTGCGTGATGCCTACGACTGGGCGCAGCACTGGGCCATGCATCAGGCCAACCCCGCCCCCAGCCCGCCGGAATGTGAACAACCGACTGACGCACCCATACCAGAGACAGACACCGCCGCGCCGGTGCGCAACCTGCCCTGGCAACGGGAGCTGACCAACGCGATCTGTGACGAAACGAGAAGGGGTATTGCGGTCTTGCAAACCGCGTTGAATGATGTCGGCGAACCCGGGCAGGCCGAGCTGGAGGACATGCTGGTCATGCTCTGCAACAACGCCCCAGCACTGTCTCTGGCATTCCTGGCCCATGCTGTGGACGTGTTTGACTGGTCAAACCCGACACACCGACATGCTGAGGCTTTATCCTCCCTGCTGGCTGGCATGCAACATGCCCAGGCTGTTGGCGCTACCACCGTGACAGCGAAGGATATCGCAGAGGCCACCACACCACACCACAATGAGCCCGAATCAGACACCGAGCCTGTGGTGCAAACAGACGAAGAGAGCAGGTGCGAGCCCTCTCAAACATGGCAACGCGAGCTTGCCGGCGCCATTGATGACGACCCTAAACGAGGCATTACCGTTTTGCACATCGCGTTGACCGATGTCGGGGAGCCAGGGCGTGCCGAGTTGGAGGACTTACTGGTCAATCTCTGTGTGACAGCCAAATCCTTGTCTCTTGGATTCATGGAACACGTCGCTGATCTCTTTGACTGGCTGAAGCCTGGCCACCGCCACGCCAGCACCTTGGCGCCATTGCTGGCAGGGATGCGATATGCGCAGACAGCAGGCGTTGCACAGGCTGCCGTGAAAACCATCGTCGAGTCCGCCCAGCAGGGGGATCAGGCAATACAGCTGGCTTTTCAACGTGCGCTGGGCAACGAAGCGCTTGAGTCGATTGATGCCCGTGTGCTGTTCGAGGTGTATCTGATGCAATGGCTTGCCTCGGACGCCCACCCCTCAGACGATGTTGCACTGCTGGTTGCCGAACATCTCGAATGGCATCACCGCAACTTGCATTTACGCGATGCGGATCTGGAATCGTGGCAGAAATTGGCTTGGCGCCTGGACATGGCCCAGGAACGCCGCCGCTTGCATGCCATCGCCCGGCGACAAGAAGCCGGGTTGAAACCCGAATGGGTCAAGCCGCTCAGCTTGGCGGCCACCATGCTACTGCGACCTTACAATCGACTGAAATTACAGTTCCAAGCACTCGATATGAAAAATCAGATGGCTGGTGCCTACCTGATCGAAAACTGGCAGCGAACACATCCTGTATTGTTGGATGAATTCGATAGCAGAACGGTTGATTTCTACCGGCAAGATCAACCCCACCTGGGTGAAGAGCCGATCAAACCCATCATCACCATCGGTATCATGGCCACCTTACTTGCCATGGTGGTGGCCCTGAACAGCCAGACCCCCCGACTGGGCTTGTTCCTGCTATTGCTGCTGGCGCTCTTTGTGGCTGGTCTGACCGCGAGTGCATGTCTACCCTGGTTCTGGCGACGATATATCAAGCCATGGGATGAACGGCTCAGCCAGCGCCTCCTCAAAAAAGACCCTGTTGCATTTGAGCGGGGCTTCCGATTCCTCAGGCAAGGCATTCAGGCTTGTTTGTTTACCATTCCCGCGACGCTGGGATTGACGATTGTGTTGGCGGCGGTGGATCTGCCATTCCGACTGGCCGTTTTGGCGCCGATCAGTTGGGTGCTGTGCTTTGGCACCCTGTATTGGCGCATCCGAACCGACCGGGTGAATGAAGATCAGCCGACATCCACATGGTGGAGCAGAAACTGGTGGTGGGTGGTCTGGGTCAGTTTTGGCATGCTGCGTGCAGTCAGCAGCAAATTTGGCTGAAATTTGATCAACATCGCCATTTTTCTGGGTAAACCATGATATAACCCCCACGAACCTGGGCAAGTATGGATTGTCCAACTCGCAACACGCCGCCTCCGTGGCAAACTGCACATGCGACAACGATGCCAGCTGGCAATGCAGGCTGCAATGGGCCACGGAATATCATGGCACGCCTTTCTATGAACCCGACACGATGAACCCTTGGCACACACTCGGCATTGAGCCAACCCAGGATCTGCGCGAAATCAAACGCGCCTATGCACAGTTATTGAAGACCACCCGGCCAGAAGATGACCCTCAGGGTTTCCAACGACTGAGAGATGCCTTTGAGCAGGTGCAATTCGAGGCGCAGCGTACCGCATTCGAGGTCGAGGCGGCGGCTCAGGCACCTATCGAGTCCGAGATGCATCAGGTAGAGCGCGGCCAGCCTTGCCCACACTGCGGCAAGATCCATGAGCCACTGGAAGACGTCCCCGAACACGAAAAGCCGATCGTCGAAAAGCTCCGTCCATGGATTTACGAGCTGTCGGATCTGAACAAAGCCAACAAAGTGGACGAGGCCATCCAGCGCTTCCGCCAGATGACCACGGATCCCTATCTGGTCGAACAGGCATTACACCAGACCATGTTTGAGGATGGCATGCTCTATCTGGCCTGTGATGATCGTGATGTGCAGGACGACTTCGTCAAGATGCTGCTCAACCACTATGGCTGGGTCGAGCCTGGTAACTGGCTGGCCGAGAAGGACCCGAGCACTGTCGATTACCTGAAGGTACGCATGCAGGAAGCAAGCGCACTGGCCAAAGTCGATGAACTCTTCCGCCTGATCGAGGACGAGGGTGAAGACATTGCGATCCGGGCATTTGACGAGGTCATCGACGACGACATTTTGCTGAACGTAGATGTGAAGTCCTTGTTCGAAGGCGAGCTGATGGTGGGTCTGTCTGAATTCGAGCCGTTGCCGATCGGCTTCATCCACCATATTTCCCAACATTTCGATTGGGATCGGGACCATCGCCACCTACAAGCCTATCATCCACAGGCCTGGCATGATTTGCAGCGTGGGGTGTTGAAGATGAGCGAGCCTTGGTGGCGCTGACCTGAACGACTCCCAACGGTCTTCGCAGCAAGTGAACAAGCTCTGACCGGTGTCAATGCCGGGCCACATCATTTGCGGTAATCAAGTGTTGTTGACTTGGTTTTGTGCCCATATTCACATGGCCCTAGGCTTGGGCAGAGGAACAAAGCACACAGCATGGCGATCCATGCTTGGTGGTTTGTGGCCGCGACACAGGCTGTGCAGCATGAAACCGGTCAACCAAGCCTTCGCCATCCATCGCTTTTGATCATTCAGGAGAACATCATGACCCATCGTCTCATTCTGTCAGCCTGCACATTGCTCGCGGCCCTCGCACTGGCAGGTTGTTCAAGCAGCAGCGACATCGAAGCGCTGAAAGCCTCTGTGCAACGAGCCCAATCGACCGCCGACCAAGCACTGCGCACAGCTGTCAACGCGGAAACCGCCGCCATGGATGCCAAACGGATTGCCGACCAAGCCGCGCTACGAATCGACACCGCCGCCCGCAAGGCAGACAGTGTGAGCCAGACTGCCGATGATGCGCGCAAACTGGCGCTGGAAGCCAACCGGAAGGCGGATCAAGCCCTGAACGACGCCAAGGCGGCCAATAGCGGGGTGGCAGAGGCAAATGAAAAAATCGATCGCATGTTTAAAAAGACCATGATGAAGTGACCGGCTGCTACTCCTGGATCACCACCCGCGTCCCCACGCCAATGTAATGCCCCAATTCGTGGAGCTGCGCATTGGTCAAGGCCACGCAGCCGTTGGTCCAGTTGAAGGCCTGATGCACAGCCAACGAGCCTCGGCCAATACCATGGATACCGATCCCCCCGCCCAACGGCGTATCGGTAGGCGGCAAGCTGAATGGCTTGGTTCGTGCAATACGCGCCTGCGTGGCGGGCTGGATTTTGCCATCAGCAAGGGCCAATGCCGCGTGGGCGGGCTGTGGGTAATCCAGGGCATAGAAAGCGTCATATCGGTGGGGGCGCCTGATCGCCACGATATGGAATTCGCCCAGTGGCGTGGTATGGTCACCTCGATAATGCACTTTGGTCACGCCCCCGCGACCAATCGAGATATCAGCAAACTGGGCACGGATCTCGCCTTGTGCCGACAACACCGTCAGCACTTGCTGACCGGTGTCGATCCGCACCCAATCATCCGGTGCCGCCATGGCCGGTGCAGTCCATAACAACAGCCATTTGAGTGTATTCGTCAACATGCAGCGATCTTTCCTGACAACCGTGATCTGTGCCTTGGGGTGGTTGAGCCAGCCGACCCTGGCAGCAACGTTCGATCTGCCCACCGATGGCAGCTCCGTTGTCGGACAAGTACGGGTAGTGGTACCCAGCAAGGGCAATACCCTGCTGGATGTAATGCGCCATTTTGACATCGGCTACGAGGAAATCACCACGGCCAACCCCGGGGTATCCGTCTGGACGCCCGGTGAATTCACACAGGTTGTGATTCCCACCCAATTCATTCTGCCGCCCAAGCCCTGGCAAGGGATCGTGATCAACATCCCACAACGGCGTCTGTATTATTTTCCACCCGCCAAAAAAGGCCAAGCGGCCAAGGTACTCACCTACCCGATCAGTATCGCGCGGGAAGGTTGGTCCACGCCACTGGGCGAGACACGGATCGTCGCAAAATACAAAGATCCCAGCTGGTTCGTACCCAAAAGCATCAAGGAAGAACATCTACGTGACGAGGGGGTGGAGTTGCCAGAGTATTTCCCCCCAGGGCCAGATAACCCGATGGGCATGTTGGCCATGAAGACTGGCTTTGCCGGGATTTTCATCCACGCCACCAATCGACCTTGGGGAATCGGGCTGCGCACCAGCCACGGTTGCCTGCATCTATATCCGGAAGATGCCGCCGAGATCTTCCCCCTGCTGGGTCAAAACACGCCGGTGAAGGTGATCGATGAACCTGTATTGGTCGGCAATGATCGCGGCAGATGGGTCATGGCCACATATCAGCCGGTTGCCGAATACCCCAATTCCCTATCATTGTTCAGCCGCGCGTTGCTCAGGCTGGGGCAGCAGCTGGCCCAAACCCCGGTCCAGGCGCTGCCCAGGAACGATTTTGACTGGGGGCGGGTGCAGGCCATCGCCAGCAAGCCACAATCCATCCCTGTTGCGTTGACACAAGATCAACTCGGCGTGGCCGCCTGGGTGGACACCCTTCCTGTCGAGCGCTATGACTACGCCCCCTATGGCATGGATGCCAATAACGCCCAACTGCCCGAGCCCCGCCCCCGCCAGCAGTGATCAGGCCCGTGCTTGGCACGGGCCTGGATTCTCAGTCGCGGGTATTGAAACAACGGCAGGGCAATTGACCCAGACTTGGTAGGCATGGCGTGGTAACGGATGCCAGCCGGGATCAGAAGCCGATGGTCACGCCGATGTTGATGACCGGCCATACCTTGAAGCCGCTCACCTTGTCATCCAACTTACGACGCTCTTCTTCAGCGTCCGCCTGCAGCTGCGTGCACTGTGGCGTGCCGATGATGGCCGTACCACAGTCTACGGTCAGGCTGGTTTTGCTACCACCGGCCAACATCACGCCCAGATCGGCATAGAAATTCACCCCGGCACCCGCCACACTGCCATAGCCAACACCCAGATACGGCGCGATGGTGTTTTTACCTTTCACCTCACCACTGGCCGAGCCGATCTCAGCAGCGGTATAGGTTCGGCCATTGAAGGTATAGGTGCCATTTCTCGGCTTGCCCGTGACTTTCAATTTGTTGTCGGCATAGACCAACCCGCCCGTCAGCCGGAAAGGCCCCGCCACACTGAAATCCACCAGTGCACTGAAATTACGCATGCGCAATTTGCCGTCGTACTCGACATCTGTGTCATTGATGGTACGGTTGTAATTCAGCCCGCTCCAGCCAAGCCGGCCATCCAGCATCGGGATCAGATTCATGCCGACATCGCCCCCCACACCTGTTGTGCCCGCCCGCAGGCCCACCCCTACGGCGGATGCAGATCCGGCCACCAACAAACAAGCTACGGCCACGATTTTCTTCATGCTTCCCCCTACACCCTACGTAGTCATTGCGGATTTTCAGCCTAGTCCAGCCATAGATGTAACACAAGACAAATACCTACCATTCTGCCTGCCCACATCATCCACCCTGTCGGCAGTGACTCAAGAAAAGGGGTGTTAATCAGTGGTCTTTGCTAAACTTGCACCGTTTCAGGGGCTCGATCCACAGGGTCTATCGTAGCGACCTTCTCCGACCATATTGACTGGTTGGCGGGCAGGGGTCGAGCTGAACCTATTCCACCAACCTCATTGAAAGCGACCAACGCCACCATGGCCCAATATGTCATGTCCATGCTCCGTGTGAGCAAAGTCGTGCCGCCCAAGCGGCAAATCATCAAGGATATTTCGCTGAGCTTCTTCCCTGGCGCCAAAATCGGCCTGCTGGGTTTGAACGGTGCCGGTAAGTCCACCGTATTGAAGATCATGGCCGGTGTCGAAAAGGAATTCGAAGGCGAAGTCCAATGGCAACCCGGCATCAAGATCGGCTATCTGGCTCAAGAGCCTCAGCTCGACCCAAGCAAGACTGTGCGTGAAGAGGTCGAATCAGGCATGGGTGAAGTGATGGAAGCCCAAAAACGGCTGGAAGAAGTCTATGCCGCCTATGCCGAGCCGGACGCCGATTTCGACAAGCTCGCTGAAGAGCAGGCCCGCCTGGAAGCCATTATTGCCGCTGGCGCTGGTGACAATGCTGAATTGCAACTGGAAATCGCCGCTGATGCATTGCGCCTGCCGCCATGGGATGCGCAGATCAGCCATCTGTCGGGTGGTGAAAAACGCCGTGTTGCCTTGTGCAAGCTGCTGCTCTCCAAGCCAGACATGCTGTTGTTGGACGAACCCACCAACCACTTGGATGCAGAATCAGTAGATTGGCTGGAGCAGTTCCTGGTGCGCTTCCCCGGCACCGTCGTGGCGGTCACCCACGATCGCTACTTCCTCGACAACGCCGCAGAATGGATTCTGGAACTGGATCGTGGCCAAGGTATTCCCTGGAAGGGCAATTATTCCAGCTGGCTGGAGCAGAAAGAGCAACGCCTGAAGCAGGAAGAATCACAGGAATCCGCCCGCCAGAAAGCATTGAACAAAGAGCTGGAGTGGGTACGCCAGAATCCGAAAGGCCGCCAGGCCAAATCCAAGGCGCGGATTGCCCGCTTTGAAGAGCTGTCGAGCCAGGAATACCAGAAACGCAACGAAACCCAGGAGATCTTCATCCCTGTTGCGGATCGGCTGGGCAACGAGGTCATCGAGTTCAACAATGTCAGCAAAGCCTTTGGCGACCGTCTGCTGATCGATGACTTGAGCTTCAAAGTGCCACCCGGTGCGATCGTCGGCATCATCGGCCCGAACGGCGCCGGTAAATCCACCTTGTTCCGCATGATCACCGGTCAGGAACAACCAGACAGTGGTGAGGTGAAGATCGGCAACACAGTGAAAATGGCCTTTGTTGACCAGAGCCGCGCCGCATTGAATGGAGACAAGACCGTATTCGAAGAAATTGCCGAAGGTCGCGATATCCTGCAGGTAGGCCGTTTTGAAACTCCAAGCCGCGCCTATATCGGTCGCTTCAACTTCAAGGGTGCGGATCAGCAAAAGATCGTGGGCAACCTGTCCGGCGGTGAGCGGGGGCGCCTGCACCTGGCCAAGACCTTGATCGCGGGCGGCAATGTGCTGCTGCTTGACGAACCATCAAACGACCTGGACGTGGAAACCTTGCGGGCGCTGGAAGATGCATTGCTGGAATTTGCTGGCAGCGTGATGGTGATCAGCCATGACCGGTGGTTCCTCGACCGGATCGCCACTCATATCCTGGCTTGCGAAGGCGATTCGAAGTGGACATTCTTTGATGGCAACTATCAGGAATACGAAGCAGATAAGAAGAAACGCCTGGGCGAAGAGGGCGCGAAACCCAAACGTATCCGCTACAAGCCCATCAGCCGCTGATCACGGCGGTGTCTGTCGGTCCGGCTGATATGGCCGGATGCATCTCATGCAGCCAATCGGCCCACTTTGCGGTGGGCCGATGGGTTCGGTGATCGGATTGGCGGCCTGCTCTAGGCGCCCGCTGATATGTCACTGGAACTGCAAATCCGTACCTTGCTGACCAACCGTCTGTTTGACGTGCAGCTGGACAGCAGCTGCAACTGTTTTCACCTCCAGTTTGGCCAGGATATTGGCACGATGCACATCCACTGTGCGCGGGCTGATCGCCAGCCGCTGCCCCACCTCTTTCGAGGTCAATCCCTCCGCCAGACAAGCCAGGATTTCACGTTCGCGAGTGGTCAGGCGGCTCAACAGCAACCGTATGCCCACATTGCACCCGGAAAGCGCCAGATACCGCTGATGCGCTTTCTCCAGCTGTGTCAGCAATACAGCTTCCTCCAAAGGTTTTTCGAGAAAGTCCAGCGCACCCAGTTTCATCGCCTCGACCGCCGTTTTGATCTGGCCCTTGGCAGTCATCATGATCACAGGCACTTTGGAATGCCGCTGGCGAATCAACGATAGCACCTCCAGCCCGCTGATATCCGGCAAATTCAGATCCAGCAATATGCAGGCTTGTTCCGGCCACTGTTGCAAATCCAACAGTGCTCCGCCGTTTTCGAAGGCCAGTACCGGGAATCCATTGACCTGCAGTAGCGTACACAACGCATCTCGTAGCGCGGCGTCATCCTCCACAATCAGAATCGGCATGTGCTGTGACCCAGCGTTGGGTTCTGCGCACTCCACCTTCATGGCGACGCCCATTGCAATATGGCGGAGTTTGGGTGCAAAAGGCATGAAAGAAGCGCCTCAATAGAAGATTGGTTCTGGATGTAATCAAAGTGATCCATATCACACACTACCGAGCCAGCGGTTTTCATCAATGAGTGAGCATGGGGATCTTGTGCCCTGGCAGGATACCGAGCTTGCTACCATCTGCTTTCTTTCGGCTCTCGAATGGTCGTTTTGCCGTCACCAACGGCTTGACCAGTCCTGTTGACACAGTCATACAGCTTGCGCCATATAACACCCCACCTGTAAACAGAGGGTTGCATTTCAACGCAACCCGCGCCCGGCAACGGATGCCAAGCCATAGAGTGCTTTTCTATTATTTGAATTGAATGCGCCATATAAATTATGGTTATGTCATAATAGTATTGATTCAAGAAATATTTACATAATGGCGATTAAATAAATAACATCTGTTATACATTATGCCATCATTTCATAAAATAACCCGTAGCAAGTGATTTCATCATGCAGCAAGACGACTTTGATTCCAACGCCAAGGCAATCCCTAATTATGCCGAACTTTCGATTTGCTGGATGTATCATTCCGTTGATCCGGAGCGGGTGGGGCACAGCCTGACCGCCATGCAGGTAGAAGCCATGCCGCTCTCCCGGCGTGCGCTGCTGACCGTCTATTTGGCCAGTTGCTGTTTTGAATTGGGTGAGGTTGATGCCGCCATCAATTACCTGGGCGCCAGTCGGCAATGGAATCCACTGCGTCTTGGCGCACGGATCGACTGGTTACGGCGTTTTTGTGAAGCACAACTACTGGTCTGCAGACAAGATGAGCAAGCCATCTCCATGCTGGAGGCACTCAGCCGCTTTCCGGCCAATCAACTGGAAAAACTGGATCTGGTCTTCTGCCACGACTGGCTTGCCAGGGCGCGTTATCAGCAAGGCGATCTCCGTGGTGCGCTACGTGACAGCTATATCGCCCTGGATCACGCACAACAGATCCAAGCAGAAGCCAGCCAAGGCGATATTGCGTGTAGATTAGGCATGTGGTTTGCCGAGCACGGGCTGCCATTGGAAGCCAGCCGCTATCTGCAAGCTGGGTTGACGCAACTGTCCGCTATCTCCGCAGGGCGCAACCTGTGCAACTACCGCATTGCCCTCATCGACACCTACTTGGCGACCCGCCAGCCCACGCAGGCCATGGCCGTCTTGACGGAGCAACACTGGCCGGCCACCCAGGAGGATCGCTACGCAATCAGCCGCGCCACGGGCTGGTTACAGGCAGCCGAGGCGTATCTTCAACACCACGATCCCGCCACTGCAGACCACTGGCTTGAACAAGCCATGTCGATTCGAGCCGCCTCACCGGCATTCCTGCAACGCAGGGACATCATCCGCGCCGAGCTGCTGCTTGCCCAGGGGGAAACGAAACGTAGCCTGCAAGTGCTACAACGTTGGCGCACCCAGCCTGGCAGTGTAGCGTCAGCACACTTTCACGAGCTGTTGGCCCGCACACTGATCAAGCTGGGCGATTGGGAGCACGCCTGCATGCAACAGAATCTGCAACTACAGGCCGTCACCGCTCAGCATCAGCTGTCGCAACAGATGTTGCAGGCAGATTTACACGCCCATGCGGACTGGGCAGAGATCAGACAGGAACAAGCCCTCGTGACCGTGCGAGGCATGGTATCGCTTGAACATGAGCGTGAATGGCACCGCTTCCTGGCACGCCTGTCTCGCCTGCATATTGGCTCAGAGTTCAGTGCAGGCGTCATCCACGAGCTGAAACAGCCCCTGGCGGCTATGCTCAGCTATTCTCAGGCAGGTTTGCGGCTGACACAGCAGCATGCCCACCCGGACGCAGTGGCGGGTGTATTGAGCCGGATTCAGGATACCGCCAGGCACGCGACGCTATTGGTTGAAAGACTACGGGCCTTTCTCGCCCGCGAGCCTCAGGTGGGGAGCGTATTCAATCTCAACAATTGCGTGCGGGATGTCATCGCATGGCTGCGCCCCACCTGCGAAGAGGCGGGCATTCACATCCGGAACTGGCTGGCTGGCGATTTACCCGACACATGGGGCAACCCGGTCTTGGTGCAACAGGTGATTGTCAACCTGCTGCGCAATGCCCATGAAGCGCTGGCAGACTATGAGGCCGAAGAACGGATCATCGTTGTCGAAACCTACTGTCAGGATCAACAGATATGCTGTCGGATCTCTGACAGCGGCCCAGGTATCGATGAAGCACGCCTGCCGCGCCTTTTCGAGCCCTTCCACACCACAAAGGCGGGCGGCATGGGCTTGGGCTTGAAGATCTCCAGAGCGGTGTTGGCAGAAATCGGTGGCGATCTACGGGTTGAGAATTCACTGATTGGCGCCAGTATCGTCGTTTCCATTCCTCTTGCCGTCGAACCGACTACTCCAGAAGAAAACGAGGCGGTGTGACCAATCTCACAACTGCAATCCCACCTTTTTGGCAGATGATGAAATGGCCCAGCTGCCATGGCTTTAAGGTATTCCAAGTACCCACACTTCCCCTCGCTCATACTGATGTCATATGGCTTGCATCGTGCTGACAAGGCCCCCCTGCCACCACAGGCTGCTCAGATGCAAACCAAGCAATCAGGAAATGAACTTTTCATAGCCCCGGCTGCCCACCCATAATGGGCCAGACGGATTCCAAGCCTAGGCTAATTTAGAATAAATCATTGTTTATTTTGATAAAAAATCATAGCACGGGGCGCTTTCAACGCGTATTAGCGCTGATCACATACATAACGGTGAAAACCTGAATCTACCCGTTCAGCAAGTATGTCGATTGCCATAAGTAAATTTGCGTATTCACATGGCATATTGACATCAACAATAATATTGTTGACCGATGATGCGGTTTGCCTGTCAGGCAGGTGTCATCATGATTTGGCAGTTTGCCGCCTCAGCCCCATGCCCTGACATCGCCACCCCGACCTGATCGCCGGGGTCGTTTCATTAACTCAAAAGTATGTCGATGCACCGGCTCTGGTAATGCGACTGCTTATGTCAACAAGGAGCTTGAACATGGCCATGATGCCTATGATCCGCGCACTCGCCACCATTTCAGTAATGACGCAATGCGCATTCGCCGTATCCACTGCTTATGCAGCACCCGCAGCCCAGACCCAAGCCGCTGCCGCACCCGCTTGGCAAGAGGGTAATACCTATAATGCAGGTGCAGTAGTCAGCTACAGCGGCCACAATTACAAAGCACTGGTCACCCACACCGCTTTCGCCGGTGCGAACTGGAATCCGGCTGCTACCCCTACCTTGTGGCAGGATATCGGCGCATCGACAGGTACCCCAGCACCAACCCCGACACCAGCGCCAGCGCCTACACCCACCCCCACCCCGACGCCTTCCAACTGCCAATCACCAGCCTGGGATGCCGGACAATCGTATACCGGGGAGCAGCGCGTAAGCTATCAAGGGAAGATTTATGAAGCCAAGTGGTGGACTAGAGGCGAGAGCCCAGCTCAGTCCGGTCAGTGGGGGGTATGGAAGGTAGTATCGAACTGCGGTACTCCGACACCGACGCCTACTCCGACACCGACACCAACACCAACGCCTACTCCAACACCTACTCCAACACCTACTCCAACACCAACGCCAACGCCAACAGGATCGGTGCCAAAGCATCCTTTGATTGGGTATTGGCATAACTTCGAGAATGGCTCTGGTTATATCAAGATGAAAGATGTGGCCCCGGCTTGGGACATCATCAATCTTTCATTTGCTGAAAACAAAGTTGGTGGTGCTGAGGGCGAAGTTGCCTTTACCTTATGCCCGGTCAGAGAGTGTGGCAGCGCAGCGGAAACCGAGGAAGAGTTCATCGCGGGTATCAAGGCGCAACAAGCCAAAGGCAAAAAAGTGCTGATTTCACTGGGCGGTGCCAACGCACACATCCAGCTCAACACAGCCGCTGCCCGTGATAACTTTGTCCGCACCATGGGCGACATCATCAACCGTTATGGTCTGGATGGTTTGGACATCGACCTGGAAGGTGGCTCATTGGCGCTTGCCAGTGGTGACAACGACCTCAACAACCCAACCACTCCAGCCGTGGTGAACATGATTTCTGCCGTCAAAGCGCTCAAGGCACGCTTCGGCAGCAAATTCATCCTGACCATGGCACCGGAAACCGCGTATGTCCAAGGTGGGCAAATCAGCTATGCCGGTATCTGGGGTGCATACCTGCCAGTCATCCATGGCCTGCGTAATGAGCTGACCATCCTGCATGTTCAGCATTACAACACCGGTGGGTTGGCAGGTGCGGATGGTAGAAATTACAACCCTGGCACCGCTGATTTCCACGTTGCCATGACTGACATGATGCTGACTGGCTTCAACCTGGGTGGCAATGCGAGCAAGCGCTTCCCGCCTTTGCGTCCTGACCAGTTGGCATTTGGCCTGCCATCAGGTTCTCGCTCCGCATCCAGTGGATTCACCAGCCCAGCCGAAGCTCAAAAAGCAGTGGATTGCCTTGTCAAAGGTACCCAATGTGGCCAATACAAACCGGCCAAGACCTACCCGACCTTCCGCGGCCTGATGACCTGGTCGATCAACTGGGATCGTGCTGACGGGTTCAATTTCTCGAACGCACACCGTTCGTATCTGAACAGTTTGCCATGATGTACCCGCCTCAATCCTCCCTAGCGGGGGTTGAGGCTTTGTTTGCTTTCACCACGGCCACTTATCACCTGGGTGCCTTTCCCTGTGCCGAGTCGTGCGACGACAAAGTGGATGCTGTCCAGCACCCCTAGATTGTTTGCGCCCGACTCGGTGGTGGGTCAAGTCTATTCGGTGCGGCCCTTTCGTGACAGGCGTATGGCTTATATCAGCCCGCGTTCTGTTGATATTGAAATGATGATTTGGAGTGCGAAATGTCCTTGATGCCCATGATTCGTGCCCTGGCGGCCGTTTCATTGATCAGCCAATGTGCATTGGCTGTTTCTACTGCCTATGCTGAGCCAGTCAGTCAAACCCTCGCTGCCGTACCCGCTTGGCAAGAAGGTAATACCTATAATGCTGGCACAGTAGTCAGCTACAAGAATCAACAGTACAAAGCACTGGTAACCCATACCGCCTATGCTGGTGCCAACTGGAACCCGGCTGACTCCGTTACGCTGTGGCAAGCGTTGGGCAAGCCTGCTCCAACACCAACACCAACGCCAGCACCGACCCCAACCCCGACCCCAACTCCAAAGCCGAATCCAACTCCAACGCCAGCGCCTACCCCAACGCCTGCACCCACACCTACGCCTACGCCTGGTGCATGCAATTACCCCGCTTGGGATAGCAACGCGTCCTACAATGGTGGACAGCGGGTTGTCTTCCAAGGCAAACCGTATGAGGCCAAGTGGTGGACTAAAGGCGAGAACCCAACCCAAGCTGGTGAGTGGGGGGTGTGGAAGTCGCTGGCAAACTGCTCAGCCCCCACCCCAACACCTACGCCAACACCTACTCCAACACCAACACCTACGCCTACCCCAACGCCAACACCTACTGGGGCGCCAACACTGGCTCAAGCCAGGGCAGCCGAGGTTGAAATCACCAACACAGCGTTGTTCCGCAATATCAAGGCCTCCATCCGGACAGCGCCGAACAGCGTGGTGGAAGCGGTGGCACCCGGTAAGGCAACCAACCCATCCAACGTCAAACGGGTTGAAAAGCTGATGTCCTCAAGCAAGTGGGATTACCTGTTTGCCAAGCGTGAAGCAAGCTACACCTACACCCGCTTCCTGCAGGCCGTTGCGAAGTTCCCAGCAATATGCGGCGATTACACCGATGGCCGCAATGCCGATGCAATTTGTGGCCGCTCGTTGGCCACCATGTTTGCCCACTTCGCCCAGGAAACTGGCGGCCATGCGGCAAACGAGAACGTTCCCGAATGGCGTCAAGGTTTGGTCTATCTGCGTGAAATGGGATGTACCGAGACCGGGGCAGGTTGTGGATACAACGGTGAATGCTCATCCAGAGATTGGATTTCCGAAACCTGGCCATGCGGCAAGAACCCTGATGGCAGCTGGAAGAAGTACTTCGGACGCGGTGCCAAGCAGTTGTCCTACAACTTTAACTATGGCCCCTTCTCGCAGATCATGTTCGGCAGCGTCCGCAATCTGTTGGATCAGCCGGATCTGGTCGCCAGCACTTGGTTGAATCTGGCGTCAGCGACATTCTTCTTCGTCTACCCGCAGCCGCCGAAGCCGTCCATGTTGCATGTGATCGATGGCACCTGGAAGCCCAATGCAGCTGACCAGGCAAATGGTGCGACCAACTCGTTTGCGTCCACCATCATGATCATCAATGGTGGTATCGAGTGCAATTCCAACAAGGATCAGCCACAAGCTGCCAACCGAATCAGCTACTACAAGGAATTCGCACGCGAATTCGGTGTCAACATCACCGGTGAACAATTGTCTTGCGCCAAACAGCGTCCGTTTGATCGTAATGGCGCTGGTTCTCAGCCGATCTTCTGGGAAAAAGACTGGCGTGGTGGGCAGGAGTACAAGTGTATGCTGGTTGATTACCAGACTTCCTACAGCGCACTGATTCCTGGCGATTATGAGAAGTGTGTCGAGAAGAACTGGAGCATCAAGCTGAAGTAAGTAGCTTGCGCAACAGATTCAAATGGCATATAAAAGGCCCCGTTCAGGGGCCTTTCTTTATGCAAAGATTGTTTTCAAATGACAACTGAATTTTAAGTAGTTATTTAAAATCAGTATGTTGCAAGTGGTATGCAAGTGGATAGGTAAATTTACGTATTCACATGGCATGCGGCCACGCACAAAAATAGATGCTAAATGCGGGTTAAGGCTAGCTTTTATAGTTGGCAAACCGACTACCAATGCTGCCCGCACCTTTCCTCTCTTCTTGAGTCAGTAGGAGCAGTAAATGAATATCAAAGTTACGATGCGTGCACTGGCAATGGTTTCTGTAGTCAGTCAGTGCGCTTTGGCTGTATCCGCCGCTTTCGCTGCAGGGCCGGCCCAACATGCAGCGGTAGCCTCCCCAGTATGGAAAGAAGGCAGTACTTACAACGCTGGGTCAGTCGTCAGTTACAACGGGCATGACTACCGTTGCTTGGTGACCCATGTCGCACATCCTGGCTCTAATTGGAATCCTAAAGATACGCCCACGCTGTGGCAGGACTTAGGTGCTGGTAGCACCCCAACGCCCACACCTACCCCGACACCAACCCCAACGCCCACTCCGACACCGACACCTACCCCAACACCGACGCCTACTCCGACACCTGGTGGCGATACCATTGCAGAGGGTCGATATGGCCTGCAGGTCAATGGCAAGTGTGTCACCGTGGCAAGTGCTGCGAATGGTGCCAAGGTCAGCCAGGCAAGCTGCAATGGCGGCGTAGCCCAGGCATTTGATGTCGTCTCCACAGGCAGTGGTGCCTACCGCTTGGTGAACGTCAGCAGCGGCAAGGCATTGGATGTGTCCGGTCGCAAGACAGTGCCCAATACACCCGTTACCCAGTGGGCTTATGGTGGTGGTCTGCACCAGCAGTTCCTGTTCAAGAAGAATGGCGATCAAGTCACCATCCGTGCTGCACATAGCAACTTGTGCCTGGAAATCACCGGCAATGCCGATGGCGCGCAGCTGATTCAAAACACCTGCAACAACAGCACCAGCCAACGCTTCCTGCTGAAGTCATCCACCACGCCGACACCGACACCTACGCCCACACCAGGTGGCAATGAGCAATGTCGTCCAGAAGGCCTGTACCGCACACCAGGCGTCGATGTTCCCTACTGCACGGTCTATGACAACGAAGGCCGTGAAAAGATGGGTACGGCCAAGCGTCGGATGATCGGCTACTTCACCAGCTGGCGAAATGGTAGCGATGGTTCACCTGCCTATCTGGTGAAGGACATTCCTTGGGACAAAGTCACCCACATCAACTACGCCTTTGCGCACGTAGATGGAAACAACCGCATCTCGATCGGCAATGCAGCTGATGCCAAGAATGCCGCAACCAGCATGCAGTGGCCCGGTGTCACAGGCGCTGAGATGGACCCTGCCTACCCATACAAGGGCCACTTCAACCTGCTCAACAAGTACAAGAAGAAGTACCCCCATGTGAAGACCCTGATCTCTGTAGGCGGCTGGGCTGAAACAGGTGGCTATTTCGGGTCGGATGGTAAGCGCGTCAACAGCGGTGGCTTCTTCAGCATGACCACCAATGCCGATGGCTCCATCAACCAAGCTGGTATCAATACTTTTGCCGACTC
The DNA here is from genome assembly GCF_014202905.1 of Chitinivorax tropicus. Lineage (NCBI taxonomy): Bacteria > Pseudomonadati > Pseudomonadota > Betaproteobacteria > Chitinivorax > Chitinivorax tropicus. Next base: position 243,338 of record NZ_JACHHY010000002.1, read on the forward strand.
TGTCGTGGCATTCCTCAAGCAGTATGGCTTTGATGGCGTGGATATCGACTACGAATACCCAACTTCGATGAAGGATGCTGGCAACCCTGACGATTGGGCGATCTCCAATGTTCGTCGTGCTGGGTTGAATGCAAGCTACAACGCGCTGATGAAGGCACTGCGTGAGAAGCTGGATGCAGCTGGCGCGGCAAGCAAGAAGCACTACATGCTGACTGTTGCGGCACCAGCTTCTGGCTATCTGCTGCGTGGCATGGAGAACTACCAGTCTCTGCAGTACCTCGACTACGTCAACATCATGAGCTATGACCTGCATGGCGCCTGGAACGAATTCGTCGGCCCCAATGCAGCACTGTTCGATGACGGCAAGGATGCTGAGCTGGCCAAGTGGAATGTCTATGGCACACCGCAATATGGTGGTATCGGCTACCTCAACACCGACTGGTCATACCACTTCTTCCGTGGCGCGATGCAAGCTGGCCGGATCAATATCGGTATTCCTTACTACACCCGTGGCTGGCGTAATGTCGCAGGCGGCACCAATGGTCTGTGGGGCCGCTCTGTCGGTAGCAACTGCCCGACCGGTCTGACGGCTTGCGGTGATGGCGCACGCGGTATCGACAATCTCTGGCATGACAACGATGCTCAAGGCAAGGAATTGGGTGCAGGCTCCAACCCGATGTGGCATGCCAAGAACCTCGAAAAGGGCCTGTCAGGCAGCTACATCGCATCGTATGGTTTGAAACCAGACAGCGATCTGGAAGATCGACTGACCGGAACCTATACCCGCTACTATGACAGCAACTTGGTTGCACCTTGGCTGTGGAACCCGCAGAAGCAAGTCTTCCTGTCGATGGAAGATGAGCAGTCCGCGCAGAAGAAAGCCCAGTGGATCAACAGCAAGGGCATTGGTGGTGTCATGGTCTGGGAACTGGCAGGTGACTATGACTGGCATCCGAGCCGTAACGGTGGCAAGGGTGAGTTCTTCATGGGTAACAAGCTGACCAACCTCATCACCAGCACACTGGCCAACGCTGCGCCGTATGGCAACAAGCGTAGCACACGCCCAGTGCCTGCCTCCGCGATCGATGTTGGCTTCGAGTTGTTGGAGCACAAGATGGGTGACAGCAACTACCCGATCAACCCCAACCTGCGTATCACCAACCGCTCGAACGTTACGCTGCCTGGCGGCACCGAGTTCCAGTTCGATATTCCGACCAGCGCGCCGTCCAATGCCAAAGACCAGTCCGGCTTCGGTCTGAGCTTGGTTCAAAGCGGTCATGATGGCAACAACATTGGTGGCCTGAAAGGTGACTACCACCGCCTGTCCATCAAGTTGCCCGGCTGGAAGACCTTGAACCCTGGCGAATCGACCGATGTCAGCTTCGTGTATCAACTGCCGATCTCCGGGCCATCCAACTTTACCGTGAGCTTTGGCGGCGGCACTTATGCAACCCGCGCCGAGCAGCCGAATCTGCCGGTTGTGAAAAAGTAATCAACCCATAACGTGACCACCCTGGCACAAGCCGGGGTGGCTAATTGAAACGGAAAGGAATGTATTACATGAAACGCACACTTAAGGCCATTGCTCTGGCCGCAACCCTGACGCAATGCGCAATGGCGGTCAACACTGCATACGCTGCGGATAGCTACAAGATCGTCGGTTACTTTACCCAGTGGGGTATCTACGCTCGTAATTTCCAGCCGAGCGACATTCCAGTTGAGAAACTGACCCACCTCAACTACGCCTTCATCAATATTTCCAGCGATGGCCAATGTATCACTGGCGACAATTTCGCGGATCTCGACAAGGGCTATCCTGGTGATAAATGGGATGGTAGCCAGCCGTTCCGGGGCAACTTCAACCAGCTCAACAAGCTGAAACAGCAACACCCGCATCTCAAGACATTGATGTCGATCGGTGGATGGACATGGTCCAAGTACTTCTCGGATGTTGCAGCTACGGAAGCCGCACGGACCAAATTTGCCAAGTCATGTGTAGCATTCGCAGCGAAATATGGCTTTGATGGTGTCGATATTGACTGGGAATACCCAGTTGGCGGCGGTTTGCCCGACAACAGCTACCGTCCGGAAGACAAGCACAATTACACCCTGCTGATGCAAGCATTGCGTGCAGAGTTGAATGCCCAGGGCGGTATCGACGGCAAGAAATATCTGCTGACCGCAGCGCTGGGTGCGGGCCATGACAAGATTGCCAATCTGGAAGTACCGCAATTCATGGCGACAGTCGATTTCGCCAACGTCATGACCTACGACTTCCACGGTGGCTGGGAAAAGGTCAGCAACCACCACGCACCGCTGTATCGCTCCAGCCGTGATCCAAGCCCAGGGCCTCTGCGCGACAACTACAACGTCGATGCTGCCATCAACAACCTGCTGAAGGCTGGCGCGCCTGCCTCCAAGCTGGTAATGGGTATCCCATTCTATGGCCGTGGCTGGACCGCGACCAGCAGCGACAACCATGGTCTGTTCCAAGCCACTGCGGCCAACCCGCCACAAGGCACCTGGGAAAATGGCGTGTATGACTACTGGGATCTGTTGAACAAGCTCAATAGCGGCTTCCAGCGCTACTGGGATGCCGAGGCGCAAGTACCTTGGATGTACAACCCCAGCACTGGCATGGTGATCAGCTACGAAGATCAACAATCGTTGAAGATCAAGACAGACTACATCAAGTCGAAGAAGCTGGGCGGCGGGATGTTCTGGGATATGTCCGGTGACGTGAAAGGCGCTGGCAATACCTCCTTGTTGAAGACCTTGGCGGCTGAGCTGGGTGTGAACGGTACCCCGACACCTACGCCAACACCGACACCAGGTGGCGATGTGATCCCTGCTGGTCAGTACAACCTGGTCAATGGTGCAAAATGCCTGACTGCGGCAAGCGCTGCCAACGGTGCCAAAGTCAATGCTGCTGCTTGCAATGGTAAAAACACGCAGCAATTCGACATCTCCTCCACTGGCACAGCTGTCTACAAGGTGACCAATGTTGCTGGCAGCAAGTCATTGGACGTCTCTGGCCGTAAGAAGACTCCTGGCACCCCTGTCACCCTCTGGGCATTCAATGGTGGCCAGCACCAGCAGTTCACGTTCAAGAAGAATGGTAACGCTTACACGATTCGCGCCGCTCATAGCAACCTCTGCCTGGAAAACACCGGCGCAGGCTTGGTTCAGAGCACCTGCAGTGGTTCGGCTAGCCAGGCATTCGAGTTGCGTACGGCAGGTACACCGACGCCTACTCCCACGCCTAAGCCAACCTGCAGCGGCGACAACTGGGATGCAAGCAAGTCCTACACACAAGGTCAGCGTGTAGCTCACCAGGGCAAGCTGTACGAAGCCAAGTGGTGGACAAAGGGTGAAAACCCCGCCCAAGGTGGTGACTGGAGTGCTTGGAAAGTAGTCGGCAACTGCTGATCACACCTGTGACCAGGCAAACACTGCTGGTCAGTTTGACAGGGGATCGGGTACGGACAGTATCCGATCCCCTTGTTGTTTCTGTCATCCGGGCAACCATTTGCCATGAGAAAACCTTCTTCCATCAAGCATCCACTGGCGCTGGACGAATCCATTCAATGACGATAGCATTGTCAGCTGGCGCCACCAGCCTTGGCGTATCTGTGGGTGTAATCGTCCCAGGGCCAGCTATGGAGTGGGTCTCGTGCCATCAATGCAAATAGCTTTCCACCAAACCTGATCTGGAGATCTGATCCCCATGCAAAACTACGCTTATGCCATGCAGACCAAACTCGCCATGAGCGACAATTGGCGCGGCTGGATCGCGGAAAACCTGCTGTTGAACATTCCACCAGAATCCTTGGTGGGCACCCTGGTGAGCAATGGCTACTCACCGTCGCTCGCGCAGCAAGAAGTGTTGGCAGCCATGAACAGCCCCTATGTCGCGGCGGCTCTGCGCAGCATGGAACGGCTCAACAATAGGCTGCGTAAACGTGAGTGGGTGTTGGATATCTACCGCAAGCTGAATCAGCAGCGACCCAATGGGGGCGAGATTCCGCGCCGCCATCGCCTCAGTCGCGACGAATTCTATGATCAGTACTTTTTCACCAATCGTCCGGTCGTCATCACCGGCATGATGGATGATTGGCCCGCCCTGCAGAAATGGAATTTCGACTTCTTCCGCCAGCACTATGGCGACCGCCAGGTTGAAGTTCAAATGGGCCGCAGCCAAGATGCCCAATATGAAATCAATTGCGTGCAGCACAAACAGACCATGCGCTTTGGCGACTATGTTGACATGGTTGAGCGGGCGGGTAAGACCAATGATTTCTACATGACTGCCAATAATAGCTCTCAGAACAAAATGGCCTTGAAAGAGCTATGGGATGATGTTCGGCTGGTGCCTGAATATCTGAACCCGGATTCGCCTGATACGGGCTTTTTCTGGTTAGGGCCAGCTGGCACGCTGACGCCCTTCCATCATGATCTGACAAACAATTTCATGGCTCAGGTCATGGGCAGCAAACGTGTGCGGCTGGTGCCAGCCTGCGAGATCGCCAATATCTACAATCACATGCACTGCTACACCGAGGTGGATGGCGGGCACATCGACTATCAACGCTTTCCGCGCATGCAACAGGCTCAGTTGATGGAATGCACCTTGTCACCAGGAGAGATCTTGTTCCTCCCTATTGGCTGTTGGCATTATGTAGAGGGCTTGGCACCAAGCGTCACATTGTCGTTCATCAATTTCCAAGCAGACAACGACTATCACAGTTTCTACACCACCTATCAGCAGGTGTGACCGGGCACTGCATCGCCATCCGGTAGGGTGTGCCCCGCCGGGTGGCGGGCCGAGGTGATTCAGGCAGCCAGAATCCGTTGGGCTGCCTGATAGCCCCACCAGGCCGCTTCCTCACACACCGAATACCCCGATACGTCGGCATGCGCAAAGTGGATGCGCCCCCATGGCTGGCGTAGTGCCTGTAAGCCTGGGTTGCTCAGGAAGCCCACCACAGGCGAGGCCATGGCATGCCCCCTTACAGTGATCTCCAGATGGCGTAAATAGGGCCGCAGCCGCCAACCATAGGCCTGCTCCAGATCACACGCCGCCAGCTCATACAGCGCATCGGCAGAAGCTTTCAACAGCCATTGCCGGTGGGCTGCCGGGTCGCCTGCTGATAAGGCGTGGTAAGTAGTGAAGACGGTTTGCGCTGGTTTGGCGGCGCGAATCCATTGATGGGTCGCTACCACCCAGCCAAGCCCCCGTCCTTGATAGACCACATTGTCCCAGGCCAGGGGCGTATGCTCAGGCTCTGCCGGGAAACCATCGAGCAGAAAATTGGAAACCAGCCAGGGCGCATGTGGCGGCATGTGGCGTCTTGGGTCAAAGCCAGACTCGGCCAGATTGGGGATCACATGTTTCGCCACATGCAGAGGCATGGCGCAGACCAGCTGGTCTGCCACGATCCTGAGCGGCTTATCCGACGCATGAACCCATGCCTCGACCTGCTGGCCGTGTTGGCGAATATGATAGGCCGAGCCCTGGATCACCTGTTGAGAGGGCAGCTTCGCCCACAGCTTGGCTACCAAGCCATGCAGCCCGTCTGGCCAGGTCAGCAGCGCCCCGTCGTCAGCATTGGCAGCATGGCCCGCCCGCGCCGCGAAATAATGCAAACCTGCCCAAGCCGATACACGGTCATAATCCGCCCCGTAGTCATCACGGCAACAATAATTGGCGTACCAGTGCAAGCTGGGGGCGGTATACCCCTGCTCGGTCAACCAAGTCTTGAAGGACTGTTGATCCAGGCGTCGCCATTGCGGATCGGACGTGGCATGCACAATCGGGATGGCAAAGACCTTCTTGCCATCCTGCCCAGTAGCATGGCGCAGGGTATCCACCTGTGCCAGGAACCGTCGCTGCTGGGCCAGCTCGTCCTGGCTGATACCATGGGTTGGCATGACTCCATCTTGCCACTGGCCATTGCACAGCAGCCGATCTTCAGGCCCATGCAGCAAAACCCGCTCATCAAAATATGGATGCGGCGTCAGCGCATCCCGCTCAATGATGGCCAGATCAGCCAGCATCTCGCGGATATGAATGGATTCCATCGATGGCAGTGGCAGGTAGTGCGCCCCCCTTGGGTAGGGGATACCTGCCATTACGCCCGCTGCGGCATTGCCACCTGGCTCCGGCCCGGTCACCAGCATGTAATCGTGATAGCCCTCCCGATGTAGCTTCCAGGCCGCCGTCAGCCCGCCCAGCCCACTCCCGACCACAAGCGTTCCCACCCGCCTTGTCTCGACTGTTACCGCTGAGCGCCTCTGATCACGCAGCTGGTGACCAATCTGCATACCAGGGTAGTGGACATCGATCGGCAATCCCAGACGTGGAACACGCTGACAGCCTGTCAACGCAAGAAGGGGCAGGGACTGCAGAAAACGTCGCCGATGCATGGATCAATGGCCAGGAGCAAAAGCGCAAGCTTACGAGATTTATCGACTCTGATAAAAACAAAACCGTCCTGTCGGACGGTTTGTTCATCTGTATCCCAGCTCATGCAAACGGGTTGTCTACCTCATCAACCGCTGGTGGTGGCAGCTGGTCGGGCAGGTCTTCAGACTCCAACTGCGCCACCGTGGCGTTCAACAGCTGCTGCAATTGCCTGGCCAGATCCAATCCAACCTTATCACGCGTGATCTGCAGACTGCCATACAGCTCCAGGCGATCTTCACGGTTTTCAATGGTCAACTCATCCAGCTGCAGGCAATCGGACTCATTTGCAAAGGGAACCATCTCAGTCACAACTCATTCCTCATCATTAACGAAGCGGCGACCGCCACGCTGTTTCGGTTTGGGCAGGTTGGGGCGACGCTCTTTAATCTTGGCGGACAGCGAGGGGAATACATCAATACCAGTACGCTGTTCCAACTCATTGATTGACAACACCTCGTAGGTATCGCCTTCCTCATTCGGGGTCACATATGCGCCAGCAATCCCCTTGTTCGGATCATACACCGCCTTGAAGACATAGGTAGGTACCAGTACCCGATTATTGATGCGCTGCAGGCGGCGACCTTCAAACAACGGCCCGCTGACAACATACACCTCGCCACTGTCCGATGCCCATTGGCGCACCGATGATTCGATACCTTCCCACAACTGCTGATTATTGTTGGGGTTCTGCGGAATCATATTGGCCAGCGAGAAGCTTTCATACTGTGCCTGAGCATCTGGCATATCACCGGAAGGTGCCATGTGGCCCCGATCGAAGCCCGAGCGTTTGTAGTCACGCAGCTCGGCGCGGTCTTCTTCCGGCAATTGCTCCTCGGCGTGGAAACTGTTCTTGCGGCGCATCTGGCGTGCATCTTCAAGACGCTCTGTTGTCAAATGCTCTGCAACCCACACTGGTGTACGTGATACACCGGAATGCAGCGTAGCGTATCCCTCGAAGCAGAGATTCTTGGTTTTGGCCATCAGCTTGCGGTCATTGATCTTGGGTGTATCACCGTTGACAAAATGTTCAGGACAAGCCGTGCCAGCCCAGACGGTGGAAGAAATGAGCGCACTGATGGCAATTAGGCTGAGTGATTTCAATTTTTTTCCTGAACGTTGTTAAGGTCCAGAAAATCATATTGGCGAATCAAAAATTAGTCAAATCAACTGAATATCGAATCAGCGGAAAATCAAGCCCTGTTGCGTGTTTACATATGCACTGTCAATGACTTAAGAAATTACATGACAGTAATGTGCAAAAAATATGAATATTGGCAGATATTATTAGAATCAAATATGAGATCCTTCTAATAAATAACCTCAATATATGTTGCCCACCCTTTTTCAGCGCAGTCTGGAATTGTTGAAAATTGGCAGATGTACGTCAGAAATGCACAAAACGGCATGGATAAACAAGCGAACCGCTCACCAATCGTGGTGGGTTTGGCCCCCTGATATCGGGGAGTGAGGCCTCGGCACGGGCAAGCTGAACGATACTCAGCAATGCCCTCACAACTTGAGGTGGCCTCCATTGGCTTGGTTGCTCATCAATAGGCGGCTGCACAAGGGCACCGCCATGCAGCCCAGGCAATCATTCGCCAAGCCAAGGATTTTTATGGATAATCGCTGATTTTTCATTCATCCCCATGGCCGCCATTTCTCAGAAAGTCATCCACCTGTCGAATCTGGATCGTACCGATACTTGGCTGAAATATCGTTCAGGCCTCTGTGATGGCTGTATTGCGACTTGTTGCACCATGCCAGCAGAGGTCAAGTTGGCCGACTTGGTCAGGATGGAGCTGGTAGACAGCTTTGAAGCCGAGACTGATGCGCCCAAGCAGATTGCCAAGCGGCTGATCAAGGCGGGCACGATTGACCATTTCAATTTCAAGACCAGTACCTTTACCCTGGCCCGCCGGGCCAATGGTGACTGTGTATTTCTCGATGCAAAGACCCGTCGTTGCGGGATCTATGACAGGCGCCCCAACACCTGCCGCAATCACCCACAGATCGGGCCGCGCCCCGGCTATTGTGCGTATCGTATGAAGTAAGCAGGCATCACATCAGCCAATGAAGAATCTGGATGACAACGACTGCAGCCCGAGCTGCTCCAACATCTGCGTCAGGCGTTCAGCGGGCTTGCGGCGGGGTTGATTGGTGTATTGCGCCACGATCAGCTCATTTTTCATCGAGTGCTCCCAGCCAACCAGCTCTGTGACGGTGACTTGATAACCATGTGCCTGCAGCTGCAAGCAGCGCAACACATTGGTCACGTGGCTGCCGAATTCCCGGGTATGGATGGCGTGACGCCATAGTTCAGCCAATGGGTTGACCAATGCTGCAGCTTTGTTTTTACGCAACTCGGCAGCCACTTCAGCTTGGCAACATGGCACCAATACAATGTGCCGGGCTTGCTTGTTGAGTGCGAAATGAATGGCATCGTCGGTAGCGGTATTGCAGGCATGTAAGGCTGTGACGACATCGATCTGCGCGGGCAACTGATCTGAGGTGATCGAATCAGCAACCGACAGGTTCAAGAACGACATGCCAGGGAAGCCCAGATGGCTGGCAAGCTCGGTGGATTTGTCCACCAGCTCGTCCCGTGTCTCGATGCCATAGATATGTGAGGTGTCGTGCAGCGTTTTGAAGAACAGGTCGTACAGAATGAAGCCCAGGTAGGATTTGCCGGCACCATGGTCAACCAGGCTGACAGCAGCTTTACGGCCTTTCACTTCATTCAACAAGGGCTCGATGAATTGGTACAGATGATAGACCTGTTTGAGCTTACGCCGGCTGTCCTGGTTCATCTTGCCATCACGGGTCAGAATATGGAGCGCCTTCAGCAGCTCGATGGACTGGCCCGGACGGATTTCGTATTTGTCTTGTGACATGGTGTTTCTGCTTTCTGGAAGCCGGTTTGTGCCAGGGCAGTCAGCAACCGCCTGGTGCTTGATCAAATTGACATCGATTGATACTGCGCCTGGTAGGCCGCAAGTGAGGCGTCATCCGGTGGCAGGTAAATGATGTGCAGCTTGGGGTACTGCGTTGCCCATGCTTCAAGTATGGGCAACGGAACGAATGCTGCGATCAGCGGGCCAAAAATCGGGCCTGGATCAGCCTTGGGCGTCAATAATTTGATGGTCTTGCCAAAATACTGTGCCTTGCGATCCTTTTTCAAGAACTTGATGGCCCGCTCGCCCAGCACCTCGCTGATTGAGCCATCCAGGTCGCGTAGCTCACCAACTGCAATGCATACTTCGCTGGACAGTGAATACCCCTTACGCAAGGCCAATTTGATGGCACCGCTATTGGTGCCGGTCTGGGGGGAATGGTAAAACATGGTTGATTCTCTTTCCGGCCTGATTGGGCCGCTCAGTGTCTAAGTCAGCTCAGCTGACGAACGACAAGGGCAGCGGCGCACCGCTTTTGACAGTCCGTATCGCAAAATTGCTGGTGATATCCTGCACCATGGACAAGGTTTGCAGTTTTCGCACCAGTTTCTCGTAGTCTGGCAGATCACGAACCACCACTTCCAACAGATAGTCATACGTGCCCGACACAACGTAGCAGCTGATGACTTCTTCCATGTGCAGCACCGCCTCTTCAAACAGCCGTGCCACATCTTCACGGTGATGCATCAGCCGTACATTTACAAAGACGGTGGTGGCCAGTTGCAGGCGATTGCGGTTCAGTGTTGCCCGGTAACCACTGATGATACCTGTTTCTTCCAATCGCTTGAGCCGCCGCGCACAGGGAGATGGGGACAGCGACACCTTCTCGGCCAGCTCCGCCACCGTCAAACGACCATCTGCCTGCAATAGCGTCAATAGCTGACGATCAATTCTATCCATTTTTGTAAGCCTGGTGGTTTCAACTAATTCTAAACAGTTTCTTGCCTGAATTCACCAAAGTTTCACCCATGGATCGGTAATTTTGTCCAAAAACACTCCTCAAGTGAGCGGAGAATACACTTGTTTCCACTTGACCCAAGCGCTCATGAAAGCCGCGATTGCTCTACCCCTTCCCAGCATTGGTCGCCCTGCCTCCTCCCATGCAGGCATGATCGCTTTGGCTATTACGGTCTTGATCTGGGCCAGCTTTTTTCTGTCACTGCGGGCTGGCGCAAAAGCGCAGCTGCCTGCCGCAGAATTGGCACTGATCCGCTTTGGTCCTGCAGGCCTTTGCTTTTTGCCAACCTTGATCCATAGCTGGCATCGGATTATTACCGTACCCAAGCGCTACCTGCTGGGCATGATCGCGACAGGTGGATTGCCCTATTTCCTGATTGCCTGCATGGGCATGCGCCATGCCCCTGTCAGCGATGGCAGCACTTTGATCCCCGGCACCATTCCGCTCTTCGTCGCATTGATCGGCACCTTGTTCTACAAGCAACACACCCCACGCCACCTTTATGTCGCACTTGGCCTGATCAGTGCAGGTGCAGCCATCATTTTATTGTTCAACCATGGACAAGGTGATCTGCTGCATGGCTATGGCTTGTTTTTGCTGGGTAGCCTGATGTGGGCCAATTTCACCTTATGCTTACGGTTGTCTGGGCTCAAACCCGCAGAGGGTGGGGCGGTGATTGCGATCAGCTCATTGCTCGTCCTGCTCGTCTGGTTCGTGGCCGGGCACCCACCAACGCAGCTTGGCAACATGCCCCTTTCAGCGCTGGCTTTTCATACGCTGGTTCAAGGAATCGGCGTCGGGCTACTCGCCACCCTGACCTACGCCTACGCCATCACCAAGCTGGGCGCCCCCAAATCCGCCGCCGCTGGGGCGCTCACTCCCGTACTGGCCTCGCTCCTGGCCGTGATCATCTTCGACGAGACACCAGGCCTGCCTTCGCTTCTGGGCATGGTGGTGATTGTCATCGGTGTCATCTTGGCAAGCCGCCCCAATACGGCACACGTCACAACAAAACAATAAACTGGAGACACCCCATGTTCCACCATCTGCCACCGGCGGTCATTGACCCTATTCTCAGCGTTGCAGAAGCTTTTCAGCACGATAGCCGCCCAAACAAGTTGGATCTGAGCATTGGCGTGTACCGGGACACCCTGGGCCACACCCCTATCATGCGGGCAGTCAAGACTGCTGCCATTGCATTGGCCTCTGAGCAGCGTACCAAGAGCTATCTGGGCCCGGCGGGTAACCTCCAATTCAATGCGGCCATCACACGCTTGATGCTTGGGCAGGCCGCGCCGACCGACCAATGGGTTACCGTGCAGACCCCAGGCGCCAGCGGGGGGCTACGATTGCTGGCCGATCTGATTGCCGCCAGCCGGCCCCATGCCACGGTCTGGATCAGCAACCCAAGTTACGCCAATCATGCGCCAATCATGCAAGCGGCAGGGCTGACGGTCAGACATTACCCCTATCTCGATGCCGAGATGCGCAGCCTCGATCGGGCGGCCTTTTTTGATCATGTGCGCCAACTCGGCCTTGACGACGTGTTGTTGGTTCATGGCAGTTGCCACAACCCAAGCGGGGTCGATCTGGAACCAGCCGACTGGCAGATGTTGGCGGGGCTCGCCAGCCGGCAGGGGTTCGTACCGTTCATCGATATGGCTTATCAGGGTTTTGGGGATGGGCTGGAAGCCGATGCTGGTGGGCTACGCATCATGGATCAAGCGTGCGAGCAGCTACTGGCTGTGTACTCCTGCTCGAAACATTTCGGGCTGTATCGAGAGCGTACTGGCGCAGCGCTGGTCAAAGGTCGGCAGCCATCACTGATTCGCCACAAGCTGTTTGAGCTGGCAAGGCGTCAATACACCATGCCACCTGACCACGGGGCCGAGATCGTGGCGCGCATTCTGACCGATGCCGCGTTACGCCAGGATTGGGAAGTGGAGCTGGCTGCCATGCGCCAACGAATCCTGCAGACCCGGCACGCACTGGTCAACGCATTGGCCAAGTACGACATGAACGCACGCCATCTGCTTGCCCATCGCGGCATGTTCTCGATGCTGCCACTGAGCGAGCCGACGCTGGAGGCATTACGTGCTCAGGCGGCAATCTATTTGATCAAAGGCGGGCGGATCAATCTTGCAGGTTTGCCGGTTGATCAAACCGATCGACTGGCCCAGGCCATTGCTGCTCACAGCCCAGGCCTGCTCAACCAATCATGAGTGAGCCAATACAAAACGGCGCTTGGGAAAACCCAAGCGCCATTTTGAAACACAACCGTTGAATGGATCGATCAGAACCAGACGTGGGCATTCATGCCCACATGGTTGCCCTTGAAGGTTTGTGAGCCATCCTCTTCTTTTTGAAACTTGTATTTGATGGCGGTGTACCTCAAACCCACAGAAACATTGTCGGTTGCCTCGTACTCATACTGCAAAATCAAGCCCGGTGCGTTCTTGAATTTATAGTTGAACCGGCCCGTAAACTCATAAGTCGGGCGCAGATCGTATCGAAGCCCCAAGCCTACAGAGTGCTTATCAAAATGATAAGCCGGGATGATTTCGATGGGGTACCGGAAAAACTGGTAGCTCACTTTGGCACCATTGTTCAGCGGGTCATCCCCCTGGACAGTATCAAAGTGATAGCCGAATGTCGTCTGGAGTGAGACCGGCAGGTTGCTGAAGCGGTACTTCGTGCCAAAATCGAGCTGGAAGAGCCGACCAGCCCGCAGGTTCTCATTATTGACCACTTTGCCGTTTGTTTTATCAACGACATGGATTTTTCCAAACTCATCCCCGCCCATGGTGACGCCAACACCGCCACCGACTTTCCAACCCGCTGAATTGGCGGAACCATTATCCGTATCTGCCAATGCGGTACCGCAACACAGCAAGGCAAGGACGGGGAACCATTTTTTCATTGCTCATCTCCGGCATATATCATATTTGGCAGATTATACTGCGTTTCATGACATTGTTGTTTTCAAAACCCATATTCTCAGCAAACGCATCATTTATTGGTATGCACCCAATGCTGCCAGCACTCGAACAATGCAGGGTCCAGTGCCGCAATGGCTGAGCGGCGCCAGATATTGTCGGACCAGAAATCCTCATGGTGGATACTGCCCAGACGCCCACCAGCCTCTATCAAGATCAATGCCCCTGCTGCGTAGTCCCACAGCCGCTGACCGCCATGCAGAATGAGATCGAAACGCCCTGCCGCTACCCAGCACCAGTCCAAAGTGCTTGCCCCAAGATTCCGTTGGCTGCCGAATGGCGCAACCGTCATCAGCCGGGCGGGCAGTTTGCCTGGCAACCACTTTAGCTCGACCCCGGCTACGGCTTCCGATATTGCGGGTCGATGATTCTTCAGCGGCAGGCGGGTGCCATTCATGAAGGCACCCACTCCCTGCATTGCATAGAACGTTTCATCTGAGCAGGGGTTGTAGATCACGCCCAGAACGGGTCGACCTTTTTGCAGAAATGCCACTGATATCGCAAAATAAGGCAAGCCATGCACAAAATTGGTGGTGCCATCAATCGGATCAACACACCACAGGCCATCATGGCCACTTTCCCACAATGCCAGCTGCTCTTCATCGCTCATTTCTTCGCCCAGTACCGGTGCATTCAGAATACCGGGCAATTCACGCTTCAACCCCTCCTGTGAGGCTAAATCAGCTTCCGTGAATAAGGTTCCATCATATTTCCGCGAATAGGCAACATTCAGAAAACGAGGCATGACCTCGCTTTGCGCAATCCGCTTGACGGCGGCGATGGTTGCTTCCAGCGTATTCCAGTTCACGTCGTACATCGGGTTTCCACTTCTATTTTAAGTATGACTGTATGCAACGCCTCAGTGCGATATGGCTCTGCTTGGTAGGCCGTGTAGGCCATGAAGCCATGTCAACAGAGCCGTGGTGAAAAGCGGTGTCGATTGCTGGATCGCGAGAAGATACAATGCGGCTCACTGCCTTACCTGCTTGCTCATTGCTTGACCAGACAAACCCAACATGCTTTTCACAACACAATGCCACGCTTCTATATAGATACTCCACTCGCTACGGACATTTTATTGACACTTCCGGAAGCAGTCTGCCGCCATATTCAAGTGCTTCGTCTACAGCAAGATGACACCATCACCTTGTTTGATGGCTCGGGCAGCCAGACCGATGCCACGATTGTGGAGATGGGCAAAAAACGTGTGTCAGTGCAGACCCATACCTTACAACAGATCAGCCGCGAATCGCCACTGCACATTACCCTTGTGCAAGCGGTATCCAGTGGGGATCGCATGGATTACACATTGCAGAAAGCAGTTGAGCTAGGGGTATCACGCATCATTCCGGTCATCAGTGAACGGTCGGTGGTCAGATTGCAAGGTGAACGCGCCGAGAAGCGTATTCAACACTGGCAAGGTGTGATCATCAGCGCCTGCGAGCAATGTGGTCGGAACACCGTGCCAGAAGTCTCACCACTGCAACCTTTTGCACAGTGGGTCAAACAACCACACCCAGCAGGTGTGAACCTGATGCTCTCGCCGCAGGGAACAAGGCAATTGAAGCAACTGGAGCTCTCAACCCAGCTATCGCTCCTGGCCGGCCCAGAGGGTGGATTGACGGCGAGTGAAGAGGCGGTGGCCATCGAACAGGGCTGGCAACCGATCAGCCTCGGCCCCCGTATTTTGCGGACTGAGACGGCTGCCGTCGCAACCATGGCGGCGTTACAAGCTTTATGGGGCGATATGTAAGCCCTCCCTCCATTTCAATTTCCCTCTCCTCCCACCGAATACCGCCACATCGAGCGGTGCCGGTACTTCAACTATCGAGTGGCGATGGCCTCATGCCACGCCCGCTCGACTCCTCATTCGCCTCCATCCTGTTCGGTCAAGTGGGCCTTGATTACCTATATTTCCTTCAGTTGGGCGCCCTGATGGGTCATTTTTACTTGATCATTACACAAGCTTACTCATACCTTACATTTTGCTTTACAAAAATTTAGAGTAGAACTATAGTTCAAAGCGGTTGGCTTACCATATACAGCTATAAAACCATACAAATCATATATTTCCACAAGGTTGGAAGGAGATGGCCATGATTCGCACGATGTCAAAATCGCTTAAATTCCTGTCCATGGCAGGTCTTGTCAGTGTTGCAATGGCAGCTCAAGCCGGTGAGGTGGAGGTGCTGCACTGGTGGACTTCAGGCGGCGAGGCCAAAGCAGCAGCCGAGCTGAAGAAGATCATGCAAAGCAAAGGGCACACCTGGAAAGACTTTGCCGTGGCTGGTGGCGCAGGCGACAACGCCATGACCGTCCTGAAATCCCGCGTGGTGTCCGGCAACCCACCTGCGGCAGCACAGATCAAAGGCCCTTCCATCCAGGAGTGGGGTGATGAAGGCGTCCTGGCCAATCTGAATGATGTCGCCAAGGCTGAACAATGGGATACCGTGCTGCCTAAAGTCGTGGCCGATGTCATGAAATACAAAGGCAATTATGTTGCCGCACCGGTGAATGTGCACCGTGTCAACTGGCTGTGGGTCAACCCAGAGGTGCTGAAAAAAGCGGGGGCGAAGGTTCCCACCAATTGGAATGAATTCTTCGATACCGCTGAAAAGCTGCAAAAAGCAGGTGTCGTGCCACTTGCCCATGGTGGCCAGGCCTGGCAGGACGCCACGGTTTTCGAAGCCGTGGCATTGGGCCTAGGCGGTACCGACTTCTACAAAAAAGCGTTTGTGCAACTGGATCAGGCCACCCTGAAAAGCCCAAAAATGGAAGAGGTGCTGACGACATACAAGAAGCTGAAGAAGTATGTTGATAAGAATAGCCCAGGCCGTGACTGGAACCTGGCTACAGCAATGGTCATCCAGGGCAAAGCCGGGATGCAGATCATGGGTGACTGGGCAAAAGGGGAATTCCTGGCCGCTAACAAAGTCCCTGGCAAAGACTTCGTCTGTACACCCGCCCCCGGCACCAGCAATGCCTTCACCTTCAACATCGACAGTTTTGCCATGTTCAAATTGTCTGGCGACTCAGCAAAAGCGCAGAAAGACCTGGCCGCTGCCATCATGAGCCCCCAATTCCAGGAAGTCTTCAACTTGAACAAAGGCTCCATCCCTGCCCGCTTGAATATGGACATGGCCAAGTTTGATGATTGCGGAAAACAATCGTCAAAAGACTTTGTTGCGACTTCCAAATCCGGTGGGCTGTTGCCGTCATGGGCACATGGCATGGCGATGTATTCAGCTACACAGGGCGCTATTCAAGACGCGATTTCGCAGTTTTGGAATACAGACAGCATGACCGCCAAGCAAGCGGTGGACAAGATTGCCGCTGCGGCCAAGGTCCGATAGGCGTAGCTTGGGCGGACTGCTCACACTCTTTTGATTCACCTTGATGTTTACCTGCCGTGGTCAGCATTGTCATCGATACGATGTGAGCCCGCATGCTTCTGTACAGCCATGCAGAGTATGGGGTGTTCATATCGCATCGGGGGCATGCAGACCCGTTTGCTGATCCTGAGCACATCGTGCCCAGGCTGACGCCCCGGCGGCTTGCCCGCCGCCGGCACTTTTTGATTGGCTTCGCCTGTCAATCACCCAACAGAGCCTAAAATCGAATCGGGTATGTCACCGTACCGATGCGCTAGGAGTGAAACATGTCTCAACCTGCTGCTGCCAACTATGGCTCGTTTGACAAGTGGCTACCAAAGCTGGTTCTGGCCCCTTCTTTCGTTCTGACATTGGTGTTCGTCTATGGGTTCATCATCTGGAACGGCTACCTGTCCTTTACCCCCTCCCGCATTCTGCCGAATTACGAATGGGCGGGTCTGATTCAATACGAACGCCTGTTCGAGAATGAGCGCTGGTGGGTTGCGGTCAAGAACCTGGGGATCTTCGGTTCGCTGTTCATGGGTGTCTCGATGGCGCTCGGCTTGCTGTTGGCAATCTTCCTGGATCAAAAGATCAGGATGGAGGGTGCATTACGTACCATCTATCTCTATCCCATGGCCCTGTCGTTCATTGTCACCGGCACGGCATGGAAATGGATTCTGAACCCTGGCCTGGGTTTGGAGCATCTGATGCACCAATGGGGGTTTGAGAATTTCACCTTCGACTGGCTCGTGAACACAGACATGTCCATCTACACGGTGGTGATTGCGGGGGTGTGGCAGTCGTCTGGCTTCGTCATGGCCTTGTTCCTGGCTGGTCTCCGGGGCATTGATGATTCGATCATCAAAGCGGCCCAAGTCGATGGCGCCTCGTTGCCACGTATTTACTGGCGCATCATTGTGCCCTGCTTGCGCCCGGTCTTTTTCTCGACATTGATGATTCTTGCCCACTTGGCAATCAAGAGCTTTGATCTGGTCATGGCGCTGACCTCGGGTGGCCCAGGTTTCTCTTCAGACGTCCCCGCCACCTTCATGTACTCGATGGCGTTCACACGAGGCCAGATCGGCATGGGGGCCGCCAGCGCGATGATGATGCTGGCTACATTGGCGGCGCTGGTCGTTCCTTATCTATATTCAGAATTGCGGAATAGCAAACATGGCTGATACTCAGAATATGACCGCAACGGCAACCATGCCGATTGCACCGAGTACGACAGAGGGCCAATCCATGAGTTTCATCACACGCTGGCTGCCGGGGCCGGGGCGCTTCATCTTGTATGCGGTGCTGTTTACGGTGGCGATCTACTATTTGTTGCCGCTCTATGTCATGGTCACCACCTCGCTGAAAAGCATGGATGAAATTCGGGAAGGCAATCTGCTTGCCCTGCCCAGCGCCCCCGGTTTCGCCGCTTGGGCAAAGGCATGGGGCGAGGCTTGCACAGGTGTCGCTTGTGATGGGTTGAAAGGTTACTTCTGGAACTCGGTCAAAATGGTGGTGCCATCGGTCATCCTTTCCACCATGCTGGGGGCGGTCAACGGCTACATCCTCTCGAAATGGCGCTTCCGTGGGTCTGAAGTCATCTTTGCCATGATGATGTTCGGTGTCTTCCTGCCCTTGCAGGTCATCCTGTTGCCTATGGCACAGACACTAGGCTGGCTTGGCCTGGCAAAGTCCACGACAGGTCTGGTCTTCGTCCATTGCGTCATGGGGATTGCCTCCACCACGCTGTTCTTCCGAAATTACTATGTCGGCATTCCTGACGAACTGATCAAGGCCGCCACACTGGATGGTGCTGGGTTCTGGCGGATCTTCTTCCGCATCATCCTACCGCTTTCCACACCCATCATCATGGTGACCACCATCTGGCAATTCACCCAGATCTGGAATGATTTTCTGTTTGGCGTGGTGTTCTCCGCAGGCGATTCCCAGCCTATCACGGTTGGCTTGAACAACCTGGCCAACACCTCATCCAGCGTCAAGGAATACAACGTGGACATGGCTGCTGCGATCATTGCGGGCTTGCCGACCCTGTTCGTCTATGTGGTGGCCGGAAAATATTTTGTGCGTGGGCTGACTGCCGGCGCTGTGAAGGGCTAATGACATTTCGCAGGCGTGGCCAACAAGGCTGCCCATGCACAAGGAGAATGAAGTGGGTGCGTTGAAAATCAAGCATGTTCGCAAGAGCTACGGTGGTACAGACATTCTGAAAGGCATCGACCTGGAAATCGATGCCGGGCAATTCCTGATTCTGGTCGGCCCATCCGGCTGTGGTAAATCCACACTATTGGGCCTGATCTCTGGCCTGGAGCAAACCACCAGCGGTGAAATCTGGATTGGTGACCGCATGGTCAACAATGTCGCCCCCAAGGATCGTGACATTGCGATGGTGTTCCAGAGCTATGCGCTCTATCCCAATATGAATGTGAAACAGAACATCGCCTTTGGCATGGAAATGCGCAATGTGCCCAAGGCAGAACAGGAGCAAATCATTGCTCGCGTGGCCAAGATGCTGCAGATAGAGCATTTGTTGGATCGCAAGCCCAGCCAGCTGTCAGGCGGGCAACGGCAGCGCGTGGCCATGGGGCGTGCACTGGCGCGTAATCCCGGCCTGTTCCTGTTCGATGAGCCTTTGTCGAACCTCGATGCAAAACTGCGTGTGGAAATGCGGACCGAGATCAAGCGACTCCACGAACGCACCAAGACCACGGTCGTCTACGTCACACATGATCAGATCGAGGCCATGACCCTTGGCGATCGGATTGCCGTCATGAAAGACGGCATCATCCAGCAGTTTGGCGGCCCGCAAGACATCTACGACAACCCAGCCAATATGTTTGTGGCCGGCTTCATTGGCTCTCCTTCGATGAATTTCATACTCAGCACTGTCGAAAAGACTCAGGAAGGCGTCGGCGTTAAGGTCGAAAGCGGCAATAAACAGTTTGTCCTGCCTTTGCGTGCAGATGCCGCTGCCAAGCTCAGTAGCTGGGTGGGCAAGGAAATCGTGTTTGGCATTCGACCAGAGCAAATCACCGGTACAGTCAATATTCAGCAAGACAACCCCCATATCACCAAGGCGGATTGCAAGGTTGAGATTGTCGAGCCTACCGGGCCCGATACCCTGACCTTCATCAATCTCAATGGCAAGGAAGCCGTCTGCCGCGTCCACCCATCCGAAGCCAAGCGCCCAGGCGAGCGGATGCAGCTGGCCTTTGATATGTCCAAGGCCGTCTTCTTTGACCCAAGCTCAGAAGCAAGGGTCGCCTGACACCAGCACCATTGCCTGCCACCGAAAACACGGCAGGCAATGTCCCACATTCTGTCGAAAGGGCTTCCGGACGGGGGATGAGTCCATGCCGACAGAACCGGACATTCTGAGGCTGGGCGATCCATATACGTGACATCTTCGGGCGCACAAGCTATCCTCGCCCGACCGATTTCCAGATACTCCTTGCCGCATGCCCATTGATCGACTGATAGCTGAACTCACCGCCTTTGATGGCGCCGACAAATTGTTCAACCCTTGGCGGACCAAGTGCGAGGAGTTTGATACCACAGAAGACGCCCCTCAGCAGAAGGCCGCCAGGCTGGCCAAGCATCTGGACAATCCAGGCGCCAAGATCATCTTGTTGGGCGAAGCAGCTGGCTATCAGGGGTGCCGATACTCTGGCATCACCTTCACCAGTGAGAAACTATTGCTGGCTGGCTCCATTCCCAGGCTGCCTCAACCCACACAGCGCCTGACCACAAGACATCTTCCATTCTGCGAGCCCTCCGCCACCATCGTGTGGGGCGCACTGTATCAGCTCGGCCTGGAGGAGCAGACCATTCTTTGGAATACTCTGCCGTTTCACCCTCACAAAGGGACGGCGCTCAGCAATCGCACACCAACCACCAGCGAGATCAAGCTGGGAGCAGGATACCTCCAGATGCTGCTCGATTCATTTGGCAAAGACATCTTGTTGATTGCTGTCGGCAACAAAGCACAACAGGCGCTCAATCTGATCAGCGTCACACCATTTGCAACGGTACGACATCCCGCCATGGGTGGGGCAAACCAATTCAGAGCCGGCATGCAGCAAATCGCACAGCGCCTTGGCATCACAGGGAAATAGCCTGGGTATGACCGCTTGCCAATTTCACAATCCATCAGAAACAATGGCAACTTTGCCGAATAAGAAGGAGAGCAGTATGC
The DNA here is from genome assembly GCF_014202905.1 of Chitinivorax tropicus. Classification (NCBI taxonomy): domain Bacteria; kingdom Pseudomonadati; phylum Pseudomonadota; class Betaproteobacteria; genus Chitinivorax; species Chitinivorax tropicus. The sequence goes on from NZ_JACHHY010000002.1 coordinate 264,293, forward strand.
AACGCCGTGCCCCGCTAATCGCCTTGCTGATAGCCACGAGCCTGATAGCCCCAGCCAGCCATGCTGTGACATTGCTGGAAGGATTGTTCGGCAAAACAGAATACACCCCGCCCAAAACCGGCGATAAGCTCTATGAGGCAAACGAATTCGATATCGTTCGCCTGACAGCCACAGATGCCCCTGGCAACCAGCATCCTGTACAGATATCTGCCGAGCAACTGAAAGCCACGCTGGCCGATATCGAGCTTAAGACCGGCGACAGCAAATCATTGCCACTGTTTACCGAGGATGAGCTGACTGTGCTGTCTGCACCGATCAGCTATGGTTTCTCAAAAGCCTCGCCCGGCCAGGACATCACCTTCATGACCACCGATCGGCATGGTGCCCTGGGCTTACTGGCCCCTAAGCTTGGCACCAGCGGCAGGATGTTCATCAAAGATAACCGCCTGCACGTCATCATTGGCGATGCCCATGTGGAATATCAAGCCCAGTACCGGATGACCGGCTTCAAACGAAATTTCTCGATGGGTGATCGGCAAACGGCTTCAAAGGTCACCTTGCAATTGAATCGCCAAGCCCAGTCTGTTGGCAGCCAGCAGGTGCGCAACGACTGGGTCGCATTGTCATTGCAGCAGCCAACAGCCACTGTGCAGACCACTGCGAATACCGTGGCACCCAATCCACCCAACAGCGCCAATGGCAAAGCGCCTCAGCCGGTAGTGGTATCCACCCCGGTTGTAGCACCCTCACCAACAATCACACCGCGTGAGAACCGCTCGGTTGAAGATCGCCTGAGATCATTGCAAAGTTTACGCGACAAAAATCTGATCTCTGATGATGAATATCGCCAGAAGCGTATAGACATACTCAAAGATCTATAGTGATTTGCTTAAAGTGCAGATGCACTTTGAACAATGCAGTATGAATACCAGCAATCCATGACCGAAAATTTTTAGATTGCCATCCAATCATCGTGGTCGAAAAGCCCTTTGATATCGGGCATTTGAAATTGACTGGTGCCGCATCTCACTTTGTCTCGTGTGCTGCGGCACCCTGGCGCGCTGGAACCGCCACGGTCGCCAGCAAAGAGCATGGCTATTTTGCCCCGCTTCTGACAATTCAGAAGCTTCAGTGGCCTGAACCACTTTCCTCTTCGCATCACGTCCTGATCTGAGGGCTTATGATATTGCCCGCAAAGGATTATCCGACCAGGCCTGGCTCCTTGATCTGGCTGGGGGATGGCCTATACTGAGTCGATAGCGCGGCTGCGGCCAAAAAACCGGACAGCACGAGTACCCAGCTCGCTGGTGCTGGCACCACATTCACGGAAAAGAACAGATTGTCCGCATAACCGTGGTTATAGTCGCCACCCATTTGATTGAACCCTACTGTAACCATCAATTGGGTTGCGCCAATTGGGATCAATTCTGTGAGATCTTGGAAAACAAAGCCCGTTTTGCCGTGTCGCGCAAATGCGTCAATATCACCCAGCCGATACGAAACAATGTCCTGCTGCGCATTCAAAAAGGTAAAGGACACCCCTGCCGCATCATTCTTATCCAGTAATCCCCCAAACCAGCCAGATGCAACGAAACGCGCAATGCCCTGGTCAATCCAACTTGAGTAGTCCGACAAATCGATGAATTGTTCCAGAACCGTATCCTTCATCGTCCCACCAGCAAAAAACTGGCGGCCACCATGGATCTGCTGGCTATGTTGAATGGAGGGAAGGTGCGCTTGGCTACCATAAGCCACGACCGCCACCCCTTGCTGCTGAGTGACCCACCCTGGGATGACATCGGCCCCATGGCGGCTTCCAATCCCATCAGACTCCGCATTCCCATTCACAATCAGGTTCTGCCCCATTTTTGCCGGCATCGCATGGGATATGCCAACCAAGGAAATACAACCAAACAGGCAAACCGCAAACTTCTTGAGCAGCTTCATCTATTTCCCCTTCAATCATGTCCAGGTCAAGAGCCATTTCCATCGCTCTTTTATGACAATTGTATCATCACGGGTTGAGTGCTCTGTTAAATCTTGTATCACGGTCTGGATAGTGGGGCAGGGCTGCTTTCTCGGTGTCGGGTGCCCCCAACGCCGACTGGCATGGCTCTGGATGCCAGGTTGGCAGGATCAGGCAGGGGATATCTCGAACACGTCCTCCGCATTGCCCTCCCGCATGAATTTGATTTGCTTGATCATTACGGGTTCGTTGAACATCTTGGCCAAACCTTTGACCAACCCGATGACCATCGGGCTCAGGCCGACACGGCTGGATTGATAGTGCAGGTAATAACGCCCCTGTGGGCCGTGGGTACAATGGAAGTTGGGCAGCATCATGTCTCGATAGATCATTTCGATGCGGCTGTGGATAACGTTGAGATTCTGTAGAAACTCGCGAAGATTACGGCCATTGGCTTTGAACAACTCCCCGTACCCTTCCTTGGCCGTGTATAGCGTCCAATATTCACCAAATGCTTCCAAAATGGCATCGCCATCCATCTGCAGCACCTCGGCGGCAGCGCCAACCAATTGGTAGGTCAGTTCGTCAGGGTAGGTTTCCAGGCAGATGAAGCCGTCATCTTCCCAGCCGACCTTGGCTCGGATGGCGATCCAAGCTGCCTCCCCGAATTGAGATTTGACCAGGCCTTCAATGGCTTTGTTGACCAGTCCATACATGGCGTGACTCCTCGGTTTGCAATTGTGGCCAGTGTGTATTGGGCGTGCAGGGCATACCGACTATCGGTCACGGGGTGGAGGGGTGCTGGATCAAGCAATCGACACCATATTGGCCCCGGTTGACCTTGTCCCGGATGTCCAGCATATCCGTCATGCTACGCAGAAACGGGTCAACGACATCAGGGTCGAAGTGTGATCCCCGCATTCCGGCGATACGATCCATCGCATCGATATCTGAACACGGTGGACGGTTGGCATCCTGCCGGGTGAGCTCGTCAAAGTAGTCAACCAGCGCGACGATCCGGCCCCCCAAAGGGATATCGGTACCTTGCAGGCGGCTTGGGTAACCCAGGCCATCGAAACGTTCGTGATGGGTCAGGGCAATGTCAGCAGCCAATTGCATCAAAGGCACATTTGAGTGACCCAGGATGTAGGAGCCGATGATGGTGTGCCCAGCCATGACTGCATGTTCATCCGGGTCAAGGGTGTATTTGTTCAGCAAATGGTCTGGAATACCAACCTTGCCGATGTCGTGCAAAGCAGCAGCAAGCCTTAGTGTTTGGCAGAAGGTGTCTGATTCGCCCATGGTATTGGCCACCTGCGCAGCAAACAGACCCACGCGGGTAATGTGTTCTGCCGTTTCGTCCTGCCCCAGCTCGGCCACCAGTACCAGCTGCAGTACCAGTCGGCTATGAGAGTCCGCCAATGCCATACGGGCTTCATTACGCTCGGTGTAAAGCAGATGGATGTCGCGGCTGTACTTTTCGAGCTGCTTCAACATCTGGGCACTGTCGGGCGGGGTTGTGCCGAGATTGCCGCTGGGGCGGATATTCGATGTGATCTGCATGATGATGCTCCTTTCGCAGCCTGATGCGTGCACGCCGTTGACAGTACCGATCCGTGAAATGATCTAGACCTGCACCAGTCGATTCTCAATGGTCTCGATCAGCTCCAAAGGGCTGAAAGGCTTGGTCAGGTAGCCATCGGCGCCCATGGCTTCACCCACTGATCGATCCATTTTCTGGGTTCGGGCGGTCAGCATGATGACCTTGATATGCTGCCAACCAGGGTTGTATTTGATGCGCTGGCATACCTGGAAGCCATCCAACTCACCGGGCATCATCACGTCCAACAAAACCAGATCCGGCCTGACTGATTCCACCATCTTGAGCCCAGTGGCGCCTTCGGGTGCTTCATGGATTTCAAAGTCCTCGAACTCCAGCGTCATGCGGATCAATTTACGGATGTCGTCTTGGTCTTCGACAATCAGAATTTTTTTCATGATGCACTCCATTCACTACTGGTCAGGTTGGATAGGGCCGTCGGCCCCGGGTCAGGCGGCGGCTTTTTTCCGGCTACGGGCCAGTAACCGGGACATATCCTCTGCATAACGCTGTGCCTGCATAGCATCAATTTCCGCATGTTGTGCGCGGTAAGGGGCTCCGCAGGGCAGATCAATCACAAAATTGGTGTCGCCATCTTCTTTGTCTTCACGCAAAACACCACCGTGTAGCTCGATGATCCGCTGGCAGAGATGCAGTCCGACCAGATCAGCAGAGGAGGGTGATATCACCTGATAGGACTGAGCAGGGTCATTCCCCTTGGCTTCGAGCATGGCCGAACCAGCGCGTGCTTTCACATTGTTGAACAGGCCACAATTACGAAAACCCACCATCAACCGAGGGCCCATCTGCCTGCGCTCGATTTCCAGCGTGGCGCCTGCCTGTGCGTTGTTGATGGCGGATCGCAGGCACTCATAGAACACACGCCTGATCCAGAACTCGCTGCCATACACCGGCGCGGATTCCTCGCCATGTGTGGTCAACGCAACCTTCAACCGACGACGACTGGCCAGCGGTGCCAGCTCCTCCCAGATTTGATTGATAAGCGGGTCGAGCAAGATACGATCATCGGTCAGCAATGATTGGCTGCCCCACAGCTGAGCAAGATCAACCAATTTGCTGAGCAACTCGCTGATCTCCGCCAACTTGTCGAGCGTGGCGCCCAGCTCCGTCCCTTCCTGAGCCTGCTGCGATTTCCTGAGTTGCTGGATAAAGGTATTGGCCGGCTGGCGCAGGTCTTCTCTGATTACCGTCATCAGATTATCGACAGCCAGATTGGTCACGACTGATTGACGGGCTTTGATCAAAATGATGGCTTCATCTTTGCTGACACTGGGCATGACCTTGGCTTTGAGCAATGTCCCTGGCGCACTGGCATCGACAATGTCCTGCTCGATACCATTGAGATGCTCGGGCTTACGGACAGCTGCCATCGCCTTCAGCAGGTTTTTGTCCGATACGATCTGGCCGGGTTGCATTCCGGTAGCAGTTTGGGCAATCTGGTTCATCAGCTTGATTCGCGCATCGGCACCTGTCCAGATCAACCCTTCGGATACGCCTTCAATCACCTGAATAATGGTCGGATGCATGATGAACACCTCGCTGCATATCGAAGTACTGCTTCGATTTCACTTTTATCATATCTGCAATTTTAATCATTTCAATCAAATTTTATATATCATGCCGCCCATGCCCATTGATAAGGTATTTATCAGTAAGGTAATGTAGATAAAGAAAATTTCTATTGACCGAATGAGCATTGTCACTTGATATAAATGATAAAAATGATTAATGTGAAAAAAGGAGATCAATCAATATGGCACAAGAGTTCGTATCAACCCGAGAGGCCGCTAAACAGCTGGGCGTCGCATTGCGTACAGTCCAGCTTTGGGTGGAGTCAGGGGTTTTGCGGGCCTGGAAAACTGCAGGCGGGCACCGGCGTATAGCGGTGGATTCATTGCAAGCCCTGCTGGCCAAGCGGCAGGCTGCTACGGGCGATGAAGAGATCAAGCCGCCCGCGCCAGAGTCCGCACCGACAGCAGGCGCCACAGTAGCAAATGCATTGCGTGTGCTGGTGGTCGAGGACGACCCTGGGCTGCGTACCTTGATGATGCTTGTCATGCGCGGATGGCCGTTCCCAGCACAGATCTCAACCGCCAACAATGGTTATGAAGGTTTGATCAAAATCGGTGAAGCGCCACCGGATTTGCTGATTTCAGACCTCAATATGCCCGGTATGGATGGTTTTCAGATGATTGCCGCGTTGCGCAAACATCCCTCAACCCAACATCTGCCGATTGTAGTAATGACGGCATTGTCACCAGAGGAAATCGCTTTTCATGGTGGCTTGCCGGGTGATATCCGCGTGTTTACCAAGCCCGTTGACTTTGTTGCGCTTGAAACACTCGCCAGCCAAGTTTGGAGAGTCAAACAGCAAGTGTAGGAGGCCATTATGGAAGTCTGTACCCGTCAGCCTGCCACCCAGACCATCGGGTTGCCGCCGGAGGTATTTGCCGATGCATTTCCCTTTCATGTCGTGCTTGACCCGCAGATGCGGCTGACGCAAGTAGGCCGATCACTGAAACGGCTCGACCATCGTATAGTGGAAGGCGCCTCGATCACAGACTTCTTTGCCTTGCGGCGGCCCAGCCATCCCTTCAGCTGGGACATGCTGCGCACCCTGCCCACCATCAACCTTTGTCAGTTACAGCATTTGGAAAAGCCGCTGCTGCTACGCGGACAATTTGTATTCCCCAGACCGAGAGTGGCCATCTTTCTCGGCTCACCCTGGATCACCGACCCTGCGCAATTGGCATCACTGGGCCTGGGCTTTTCAGATTTCGCCGCTTACGATCCAGTCATCGACCTGTTGCAACTGGTCCAATCCCAGCGAATGGCCTTTCAGGATGCACGTCAGATGATGCAAAGCCTGCAACAGCAGCGTGAGGAGCTGAAACAGGCATATCAGCAGCTATCGGTTAAAGAAGCAGAAGCGCACAAGCTGTCCCTGGTGGCCTCTCGCACCGACAATGCAGTGATAGTGACCAATGCGCAAGGGCGGGTGGAATGGGTAAACGACAGCTTCATCCGTACCACCGGCTACTCGCAGGATGAAATGCGTGGGCTGAAGTTGGGTGAAGTGCTCAAATGTGAAGATACCAATCCTGAAACCGTTGCCAGCATCCGTGAGCAGTTAAAGCACAATCAAAGCTTTTCCGCCGAGGTGTTGAATCGCACCAAGGATGGGCGGGACTACTGGGTGCAGATGGATGTGCAGCCGATCTATGATGAAGCGAATCGTGTGACCAACTACATGGCGATTGGTCGGGACATCACGGTGCGCCGTGCAAAAGACGAACATCTACGCCGCTTGACCAGCGAGTTGAACACGATCTTCAACCTGAGCCCGGATGGCTTCGTCGCATTCAACGAGGCAGGTATCCGCAGCTATTCCAATCCCGCCTTTCTGCAAATGATGGGCTGGACCATTCCAGACGTGGAAGGCATCGATATCAAGGCATTCGAAGAACGATTCACCGAACAACTCGACGCCAGCAAGCCGCCCGAGCAAGATGAAAATGGCAACACCATACTCTACCTGGCCAGACCGCGACCTGCCGTTGTGATCCGCGCAGCCCGAGAAGCGAAAGACGCAGGGGGACATGTATTCGGGTTGATCTACTACTATCGCGACATTACCCGTGAAATGGAGCTCGATCGGATGAAAAGCGAGTTCCTATCAACCGCAGCTCATGAATTGAGAACACCCATGGCCAGTATCCATGGCTTCACAGAGCTGATGCTACGGCGAGAATTCACACCAGCGCAGCGTAAAGACATCCTGGAAACAATCTTCCGACAGTCATCCCGCCTGGTTCAAATGGTGAATGAGCTTCTGGATCTGGCCCGGATCGAGGCCAGAGGCGGCAAGGATTTCAACATAGAGCGCCAATCCTTGGCCCCCATCGTCCATGCCACTGTGGAAGCAATCATGGTGAAGAATGACAACCGTCAGGTGGAGCTGCGCATCAGCGGGCGCTCACCCAAGGTCGATGTCGATCGCAATAAATTGACCCAGGCCCTCACCAACGTACTGTCCAATGCCTACAAATACTCCCCCACCGGCGGGCAAATCACATTGGAGTTACGTCGCAAACAGCACAATGGAAGAAAATGGGTGGGAATCTCTGTCAGAGATCACGGGATTGGCATGTCACCCGACCAACTGGCCCGTGTCTGTGAACGATTCTTTCGAGCTGATCCATCAGGCAATATCCCGGGCACCGGGCTAGGCATGTCGCTGGTGAAAGAGATTGTCGAGATCATGGGTGGGCATCTGGAAATCACATCAGAAGTCGGACAAGGCACTGACGTGGTGCTATGGTTGCGGCAAGTAGGCTGAAGACATAGTGACTTGTATCTCAACGCGAGGAAAGCGGTGCTGGGTAGCACCGCTTTGGCTGATTTGTGGTGGCACCCTAGAATTTGGGTCTGATTCACGGATCAGCTAATGTTGAATGATGATAACGAGTCGCCATTTACACCCCGACAAGCCAACAGACAAGGGCGGGAGAGCGGTGGGTAACCGTCGTTTTATTGAAGCGGTCCTATTCATTGCTCGGACAGGCTGCCCTTGGCTGGATTTGTCTAAGGCGTTCGGGAATTAGGGGCTGTTGACGTTTCACATTGGTAGCCATAAAAGCGCGCATGCCATGGCAATGACACTTTCGTAATTTCGCTTCAGGTTGTCGAATCGAAATGCCACAGCTCGGAAAGGCTTCAACCGGGCAAAGGCATTC